>JAOZRI010000603.1 GCA_029940235.1 Desulfobacula sp.
GAAATAATGATAAACGATCTTAATGATAAAAATATTATTTTAAAGGATACGACAAACAATAGGGAATATAATCTTACCCATAGCCTTTCGTCCCTTGATGCTAAAATATTAAAGGTGGGTGGAAAGCTGCCCTGGATTAAAACACAAATCTGATATAAAAAATTCAGGATCATTATTTATGAGGAGAAATAAATGTCAAAGATACAAATGAAAACCCCGCTTGTTGAACTGGATGGAGATGAGATGACAAGGGTTTTATGGCCCATTATCAAGGAAAAATTAATAGAGCCCTTTATTGATCTGAAAACCGAATATTATGATCTGGTATTAAAAAAAGAGATGAAACCTATGATCAAATTACCATTGATGCAGCAAATGCCATTAAAAAATATGGTGTGGGCGTAAAAAATGCCACCATCACCCCAAATCAGGAAAGAGTAGAAGAATACAGCTTAAAAAAACAATGGAAAAGTCCAAACGGAACCATCCGGGCCATGCTGGACGGAACTGTATTTAGAAAGCCCATTCTGGTAAACAATATCAAGCCGGCGGTTAAATCCTGGAAAAAACCCATTACTGTGGGCAGGCATGCATATGGGGATGTGTATAAAAATGCTGAAATCAAGACCAAGACAGGCGGCAAGGCGGAAATCGTCTTTACGGATGCAAATGGCAATGAGACACGGGAAACAATAATGGAACTTCCCGGTCCCGGAATCCTCCAGGGGATGCATAATACCAACGCTTCAATTTCAAGTTTTGCAAAGGCCTGTTTTGAATATGCCATTGATGAAAAAATTGACTGCTGGTTTGCCACTAAAGATACCATTTCAAAGCAATATGATCAGACGTTTAAACTGATTTTTGAAGACATCTTTGAAAGTGAATACAAAAATAGATTTAAAGAGGCCGGGATCTCATTTTTTTATACCCTTATCGACGATGTGGTTGCCAGAATGATGAAAACAGAAGGGGGATTACTCTGGGCATGCAAAAATTATGATGGAGATGTCATGAGTGATATGGTTGCCTCGGCCTTTGGTTCTCTTGCCATGATGTCATCAGTCCTGGTCTCTCCCCATGGCTATTTTGAATATGAAGCTGCCCATGGTACGGTGCAGCGCCACTATTACAAACACCTTAAAAGAGAGAAAACCTCAACCAATGCTGTTGCCCTGATCTTTGCCTGGACCGGTGCATTGAGAAAAC
>JAOZRI010000020.1 GCA_029940235.1 Desulfobacula sp.
ATACCATAATCCAAAATAGTCAAGGCTGTTTTGGAATTGGGTTCAAAACAGCCGAGTATTTGTGGATTCAGACAAAAATCGAGAGTCAGAAGTTTGTTCTGAGTATCAGGTAAAAAGAATTTTAATTTTAACCCCAAGGCAAAAAAAGTTTATAATATATTTGCCTTAAGGCAAAAAAAGTTGACATGGTTGTTAATGGTGTGATACTCTTGGTTCATGTTAAAGGATAGATATATAACAGATATTATTATCCAGGATATTTTGGAAAAAATGATCTTTATAGGGGGCCCCCGCCAGGTTGGCAAAACAACCCTGTCCAAAGATATTATTGCACAAAAATTTGATGGTTTCCAATACTATAACTGGGATAACAGGCAGGATCGCAGGGAGATACTCAAACCGGGGTGGCCCGGGCAGGCCAGGATTTTGATATTTGATGAAATCCATAAATACAAACAGTGGAAATCCTTTATTAAAGGTGAATATGATAAATTAAAGGAAAAATATAAATTCCTTGTTACCGGCAGTGCCCGTCTTGATGTATATCGACGGGGCGGTGATTCAATGCTTGGGCGGTATCATTATTATCGTCTGCATCCTTTTTCCCTTGCAGAAGCCTGTGGAAAAACCAACCTGATTAAACCTTTTGATAGGATAGAAATATCTTCTGTAAATGAGATGGATATACTTTTGGCCCTTGATAAATTTGGCGGTTTTCCAGAGCCTTTTATCAAACAGAACGGCAGAACCCTTAGAAGATGGCAAAATGAACGTGTTGACAGGCTTATTAAAGAAGATATCCGTGATGTATCAGCCATAAGAGATCTTTCAAGTATGATGCTTTTATGCGACATGCTTCCAGACAGGGCAGGATCTCGTCTATCCATTAACTCCTTAAGGCAGGATATACAGGTAAGCCATAAAGCTTTGACTAACTGGCTTAATATTTTTGAATCAATGTATTATTGTTTCAGGATCTATCCCCATGCAGGTAAAAATTTCAGGTCATTGAAAAAAGAACCAAAACTTTTTTTATGGGACTGGTCTGAAATAGGGGATGATGCAGCAAGATTTGAAAATATGATTGCCTCACATTTATTAAAATTTGTCCATTTTTTAAAAGATTATGAAGGCTATCGCATGGATTTGAAATATTTGAGAAGTGCTGAAAAAAAAGAGGTTGATTTTTTAATAACCTGTGATAATAAACCATGGTTTGCCGTTGAGGCAAAGCTCAATAAAACAGATGTTTCTCCAAATCTTCTCTATTTTAAATCAAAGCTTGACATCCCTTTTTTATTTCAGGTTGTGAAAAAAGGTGGGGTTGACAGGTTTGTGGACAATAACATACGTGTTGTTTCTGCTGACAGGTTTCTTGCCGGGCTGATTTGAATGTTTTAACTGCTATACAACTGCTTTGCATTATAGGAGCTGCGGACAAAAGGGCCGGACGCAATTTTCTTAAATCCAATTTGCTGAGCTGCCTTTTCAAGCTCTTTAAATTCATCAGGGGTATAATATTTTTCAACTTTAAGGTGTGATTTTGTGGGCTGCATATATTGACCCACTGTTATTATACTGCATCCATGGTCATGAAGATCTTGCATGGTTTGTTCAAGTTCTCCCATGGTTTCGCCAAGACCCACCATGATTCCTGATTTTATGGGCATTGAAACACCGGTTGAAGAGTTAATGGAATAAGCATTTTGCAGTAATTCAAGGGACTGGTAATAATTTGCCTCTGGCCTCACCCTGGAGTAAAGAGATGGTGTGGTCTCTATATTGTGGTTTAAAACATCAGGTTTTGCATGAATAACTATTTTCAGGGATTCAAGGTCTCCTTGAAAATCTGGAATTAAAACTTCAACTTTTGTGTTATTGGGCAAAAGTGATTTAATGGCTTTTATGGTATCTGCAAAATGTGCAGCTCCTCCATCGTCAAGGTCATCCCGTGTAACTGAAGTTACAACAATATATTTTAATTTCAGATCTCTTGCAGTCTTTGCAACTCTTAAGGGCTCATCAGGATCAACAGGCATTGGTAGCCTGTTTAAAATATTACAGAACCTGCAATTCCTGGTGCAGACACTTCCGAGAATCATAAAAGTAGCTGTGTTTTTTGAAAAACACTCAAACATATTGGGACAGTTTGCTTCCTGGCACACAGTATGTAATTTTGCCTTGGACAGCAAATTTCTAACCCTTTGATAATCCCCGCCCCTTGGAAGACTTTTTTTAAGCCATGGCGGCTTGTCGCTACCTTTTTTTTCACATCTCATTTTTTAAACCCGACTTCCCGTATTTTGATCTTTCGGCCTCATCCTTTATTTTTCATGCCTCACTATTTAAACCTGACTCCTCACCACTAACTCAAAATCAAACACCAGCGAGAAATATTTTTGAAAACTTTTTTTAACCCTCTCCATGAGCTGAATGGATGAACAATCATCCTGCATGGCTTTTAATTGAATGAAAGCAGATTCATCACAGCTTTTATTTTTTAATAACTCTTTTTTAAGTGAAGTCATGGATATATCATTAAGCCCGCAGGGATTTATCCATGAAAAAGCTTCAAGATCAGGATTGATATTCAATGCAAGGCCATGCATGGAAATTCCTCTTTTAACACTGATGCCAACGCTTCCAATTTTTGCATTGCCAACCCAGATCCCATGGTTTTTTCTGTCTCTGTCAGCTTTGATATTAAAATCACTTGCTGTGAGTTTCATGATCTCTTCAAGGCCGTGGACAAAATCTTTTACGCTGATTCTGTTTTTTTCAAGATCAATAACAGGGTATAAAACTGCCTGACCAGGACCGTGCCAGGTGATATTACCGCCCCGATCAGTCTTGACAATATCAACATTTTTTGAATTTAAAAACTCGTTGGAAACAGTTAAATTTTCCAGCCCTCCTCTTTTACCAAGGGTGAAAACAGGTGGATGTTCAACAAAAAAAACAGTCTCTCCACTATATTTCTGGTCAGGAAGAGAGCAGGGGGATAACTTGGCTCTATCTTGTATAACTTCAATGGTTTTAATTTGAAGTGCAAGCGCTTTGTTATATTCTAAAACTCCAAGGTCTTTAAACAGAGCAAAGCGCTTTTTTTTATCCCTGCAAGGGCCACTCTTTTGACAATCCATATTTTCATATTCTAATCTGTCATATTCTGATTTTTCAGGTTCCGATCTTACAGATTCCAACATACCGGCTGCTAACCGCACAGGCATGGTTTCCTTGCTGCTGCAACTTCATCAAGCCTTGTGACCTTTGTTAAAAAAGGAGCCCTGCGCAAGGTTTCAGGATCTGTCCTGGCCTCTTTGGCAATTGCCTTTACAGCATCAATAAATTGATCAATATCCTCTTTAGATTCTGTCTCTGTGGGTTCAACCATGAATGCACCCTCCACAACAAGGGGAAAATAGACCGTTGGAGGATGAAAACCATAATCTAAAAGTCTTTTAGCCATATCCATTGTTGTAATGTGATGCTCTTTTTGTATTGCATCATTAAACACACATTCATGCATGCATGGCAGATCATAGGGAAGATTCAGGGTTTCTTTTAAACTCTCCTTAATATAGTTGGCATTAAGGACTGCAAGCTTGCTTGCATTGGTTAACCCTTTTGCCCCCATGGAAAGAATATAGGAAAATGCCTTGATCAGAACCCCGAAATGGCCGTAAAAAGTGTGAAGTCTGCCTATGGTATCAGGGCAGTCTGTTAAAAATTCATAGGAATCTTTGTTTTTTATAACCCTTGGAACAGGTAAAAAAGGTTCAAGTTTTTTTACAACGGCAACGGGTCCAGAGCCCGGGCCTCCACCGCCATGGGGAGTTGAAAATGTTTTATGCAGATTTAGATGGAGGACATCAATCCCTATTTCACCAGGCTTTACAATACCCATGATTGCATTCATATTGGCTCCATCACCATAAACAAGACCTCCCTTTGCATGGACAATATCTGCAATTTTTTTAATATTGGATTCAAAAAGCCCAAGTGTGTTGGGATTTGTTACCATGATCCCTGCAGTATCTTCATCCATGACAGCTTTAACATCTTCTGGTTCAAGGATTCCATTTTTTCCGGATTTAATATTTACAGATTCATAGCCGCACAGGCTTGCACTGGCAGGGTTGGTGCCGTGGGCTGTATCGGGAATAATGATTTTAGAACGCTGCCTGCCGTTTTTTGCATGGTATTTATGGATCATGAGCATGCCGGCAAGTTCGCCATGGGCTCCTGCAGCAGGCTGGAGTGTAACAGCATGAAAGCCGGTTATCTCCTTTAGATATTGCTCAAGGTCATACATCAGTTTTAATGATCCCTGGGAATAGCTGTTCTCAGTAAAAGGATGGGCAGATGCAAAGCCTTTGCGTGAAGCCTGCACTTCATTTGTTTTAGGGTTATATTTCATTGTGCACGATCCAAGGGGATACATGCCTGAATCCACACCAAAATTCCATTGGGAAAGACGGGTATAATGGCGAACAACATCAAGTTCAGAAAGCTGGGGCAGTTCCGGGGCATCACCAACAAGTGTTTTATCAAGCTGGGCTCTTTTAACATCTGCTTTGGGCAGAGACATGGCACAGCGACCATTGCAGCTTTTATCCCAGATTTCCGGTTCATTGAAAACAAGGCCTTTTGTTCCAGGTTGGTTTTCCATTATTGCACCTCCTTTACCAGTTGATCAATATCCAGTTTTGAGATGGTCTCTGTGGCACAGAAAAGATAATGATTTTTAAGTTCCGGGTAAAATGACTCAAGGTCAATGCCTGCAAAGATATTTTTATCATTGATCAGGGATTCTTTTTTTGCTTTAAAACTATCCGGCACTTTAACAACAAATTCATTGAAAAAAGGTGAATTAAAAGCCGGTTTAAAGCCTGCTTTTTCAAGACCTGTTTTAAGATAGAAAGCTTTGTCATGATTCTGTTGTGCAATCTCTCTGATGCCGATTTTACCTGTGGTAGCAAGATAGATAGCTGCTGTCATTGCATTGAGGCCATTATTGGAACAGATATTGGAAGAGGCTTTTTCTCTTCTGATATGCTGCTCTCTTGTGGCAAGGGTTAAGACATATCCTTTATCACTGTTGGAATCCAGAGTTTTTCCCACAAAACGACCGGGAAGGTTTCTCATCTGTTTTTTAGATCCTGCAAGAAGTCCAAGTCCGGGACCTCCAAATGATTTTGCAATGCCAAGACTTTGTCCTTCACCTGCAACAAGATCAGCACCAAAACTGCCTGGGTTTTTTAAAAGCCCATAGGCAAGTGCTTCGGTAAAAGAGGTGATAAATAAAATCTTTTTATCAGCAGCAACTGTTTTAAATGATGCCAAATCTTCAACATTTCCAAAAAAATTGGGAGACTGGACAGCAATGCCTGCAATGTCATCCATTTTTTCAAGGGCTTTTATATCTGTCACGCCCTTGTCAGTATATGGAATTTCAACAATCTCATACCCTGCAGGCCCGAGATAGGTCTGCATGATCTGCCTGTGATGTGGATGGATAAGAGAAGAGACAGCAATTTTGTTGGATGTTCTATGTTTTCGCAGGGCAATAAGGCAGGCTTCGGCAAGGGCAGTTCCACAATCATAGTGTGATGCAGTGGCAACATCCATACCAAGAAGCTGTGTTACCATGGTCTGGAACTCATAAATACCCTGCAGGGTTCCCTGACTTACTTCGGGTTGGTAAGGAGTATAGGCTGTCATGAATTCTGATCTTGAAATCAGATAGGGAATGATTGCAGGTATATAGTGATCATAGGAGCCGGCCCCAATAAAATATTTACAATTTTTATTGGCAGCATTTAAAGAAGCAAGCTCTTCCATGTGGGTATCAAGCTCCCATTCAGACAAAGCTTGTGGAATATCCATCTTCTGTTTTGTTTTAAGATCATCGGGTATGCAATTAAACAGATCATCAAGGCTGGAAAGCCCTGAAACTTTAAGCATACTTTCAATATCTTCTCTGGTGTGTGGAAGATAGCGCATGGTTTTTATCCTTTCAGCATGTCAAGGTAAGCACCTTTATCAAGGAGAGCTTCAAACTCGGATGTATCATCAATCTTCACCTTGATAAGCCAGCCATTATCATAGCAGGATTCATTAACAAGTTCAGGAGCATCTTCAAGCGCTTCATTGATCTCAACTATCTCCCCTGCAACGGGCATATATATCTCTGAAACAGCTTTTACTGATTCAACACTTCCAAATTCATCACCCTTTTCAAAGGTGTCACCAACTTCGGGCAGCTCCACAAAAACAATCTCTCCAAGCTGATCCTGGGCATAGTCATTTATTCCAATTGTTATGACTCCATCTGAATTTTTTGCCCATTCATGATCTTTTGTGTATTTTAAATCTTCAGGCAAGTTAAGGTCGTTAATCTCTTTCATGGGAACCCCCCTCTGTTTTAGTTATTAATTTTTAGTTATTAATTTTGAATTGAGGATGACTCTATTTTTAAATAAATATATTTCATTTATTAAAAATAAAGAATTTAAAATTCAAAATTTTTCCTTGCTGTTCTATCCGGTCTTATATCCTTTACAATATTGACTTTTATGGCTCTTTTTTTATCTTTAAGTGTTAATGAACAATTGTTATCATTGATGGCGCTGAAATCAAACTTTTTATCAACCATGACAAAACCACAGCTTAAGCCTTTTATTTTCAAACCTTCAGGGATATTCTGCGAATTTATGCTTATGATTTTGTCATTATGCCAGGTTATCCCCATATCTGTGACACAGGTCAAAACTTTTCCCACTATATTGCCTTTGCTGTCAATAACCTGACTGTTTTTTCCAGGAGTTATTTTTCTTAAGGAGTCTCCCACAAAGGGATAGGTAAATGGATCACAGTCATGGGACAAAAGAGCATCAGACCCAATAAATTTTTTTGTAAAACCTGTTTTACCTTTATTAAAGGCAAGGGCAAAATCCCAGGGATGATTTATAAACTTCCAGTTTCCAATATCCTGATGGGATAGAGGCAGGCATGCTCCGGTTCTAAGAGAATCCCTTGCAGCAAGACCGCATGCTGTGATGCCAAATTCTTCACCTGCTTTTAAAGTATCTCTCCACAGCTTTACAACTGCTTCAGATCTGATAAATATTTCAAAACCAAATTCCCCTGTATACCCAGATCTTGATAATAAGATGGGAGTGCCATCCTTTAATGTGACATTTAATTTTTTTGACCCGGATTTATCAGATTCAGATTTATTAGATCCGGATTCACCAGACCCGGAGTCGCCAGGCAGGGATTTATCAAAATTACCTTTAAAAGAAAAATAGGGCATCTGCTTAAGAACCATATCAGGGTTTTTGATGAGTCTTGCAAGAATTTGGGCACTATTTATACCTTGAATATCCATCTTTGCAGTTGTTCCGGACAGATCTTCAATATTTACGCCGGAGCCTTTGATTTTATTTGAATCTAAATGTTTTGCAATGGCTGCTCCCATGCCGGCATTGACACATATCATGAAAAAAATATCATCAAATTTATAAATAATGGCATCATCTATACAGTGACCATTCATATCAAGAAAAGCCCCATATATACATCGTCCAGCCCCTAACCTTGAAATATCCCTTGTAAAACAATAATTTAATAATTCAAAAGAGTCTTTGCCTTTAACAGTGATACACGCCATGTGACTTGTGTCAAAGATTCCAGCAGATTTTAAAACTCCAAGATGTTCATTTTTAACTCCGGTTTCATACCAGAGAGGCATGTCAAATCCGCCAAAATCTGCCATGTTGGCATTTGCTGATTTGTGCCATCTATATAAAGGTGTGGTTTTTAAGCTCCTGGCCATGGTTTGTCCTTCTAGAAAATATAGGGAACTTTCAGATTATAGGATTTATACACAACAAATGTCTCCACAGATCCAATTCCTTTTATATTAGCAATCTCCTCGGTGTAAAATTCAAGCAGGCCAAAACCCTTTTTAAAAAGAACAAGAATCATGAGATCATACCTGCCGGTAACAACGTTTACAGAGATAACTCCCTTAAGTTTGCTGATCTCTTCACCTTTTTCAACAAGGTTCATCTCTGTAAGTTTTATACCTATAATAACAACACGATGGTCGGGCAGGGTGGCGGGATCAACAAGGCCGCAGATTTCAAGGACACCCTCTTTCTGGAGATTATTTACCCTGGTTCTAACTGTGTTTTCTGTGATGGCAAGCTTGTCAGCAATTTTTTTAAAGGATTTTTTACCCTCTTTTAATTCCCGGATAATATTTATGTTGGTTTTATCGATTTTCATGATTTCCTCGTTTTTTTTAATAAAAACTTATGGAAAAACAAATTTATTTATTTATTATTGAAAAATACCCTTCAATAATGATATTGTCAAATAAAATTTTGAAAAATTGAATATTTGTTATAGGATATTTGACAGGTTGTTACATAATACAAATTTTTCCAACGCAGAAATTGGGAAAATTGGTGTTGTGTAACAGCCTGTCGATTAAAAACAATGGAGATGGATCAAATGTCAGTAAAAATTATTATTATTGGAGGGGGACCCGGAGGCTATGTCGCAGCTTTAAGGGCAGCAGCTCTGGGGGGCAGTGTCACCCTGATTGAAAAAGAAAACCTTGGTGGAACCTGTCTTAATAAAGGGTGCATCCCTTCAAAAATTATGAAAAACAGTGCAGATGTTTTACTTAAATTTTTAAAGGCTGATAATTTTGGTATCAATGTCCAGGGCAGTGTTACTCCTGATATCCTTAAATTGATGGAAAGAAAAAATAAGATACTTGATACCCAGAGAAAAGGCATAGATTCACTGCTGAAGAAAGCCGGCGTCATTATGGAAAGGGGCAGGGCAAAGATAAAATCTTCCACTGCAGAATCAAAAGGAGTTATTGAAGTTGATTTAAACGATGGCAGCACAAAAGAGATTGAATATGATAAACTTATTATTGCCACGGGAACCAAACCTTTAAATGTTAAGGATTTCCCATTTGATCATGATAATATCCTCTCTTCCGATGATCTTCTTGAGATAGAGCAGATTCCAAGCTCCCTTCTCATAGTGGGAGGCGGTGTGATTGGATGTGAATTTGCCTTTATTTTTTCTGCCCTTGGCTCAAAAGTGACAATTGTGGAAGGCATGTCAAGATTATTGCCTCTGCCATCGGTAGATGAGGAAATCTCCAAACTGCTATTGCGGGAGATGAAAAAAAGAAAGATTAAGGTTTTTTGTGATACAGTTGTAAAATCAACATCCATGCATGATGATGAAATTTCAATCAGCCTTGATGTGTCTCCCTTTACTGATAATCCAAAACCCAAAGCATTAAAGTTTGAATCACTTAAAGCCCAAAAAATGGCTGTGTGTATTGGAAGAAAAGCTTTATCATCTGATCTTGGGCTGGAAAATATCAATGTTAAAACCGACTCTTCAGGCTGGATTCAAGCCAATGAAAGATTGGAAACAAGTGTAAAAAATGTTTATGCCATCGGTGATATCTTGGGCCCTAATAAAGTTATGCTTGCCCATGTGGCTTCCCATGAAGGGGGGATTGCAGCCCAGAATGCAATGGGTGCAAACAAGAGTATGCATTATGATGTCATCCCCGGAGCAATTTTCACCATGCCGGAAATCGGAACAGTGGGCCTGAGTGAAGCCCAGGCAAAGGCAAATGGCTGTCAGATTAAAACAGTGTCCATGAATTTTCGTACCCTTGGAAAGGCCCATGCCATTGATGAGATCACAGGCATGGCAAAAATGATTATTGAAAAAGAGAGTAGAAAAATCCTTGGTGTGCATATTATGGGAGCCCATGCAACGGATCTAATAGCTGAAGTAACTCTTGCAATTCAAAAAGGAATGACAGCCGATGATATTGCCAGCACCATCCATGCCCATCCAACTTTGTCAGAGATTTTTGGCGAGTTATCCATGAAAACCTGTGATATGGCAATACATGGCTAAAAGTGTATATCCTTCTAACTGAAGGACGCTGTTGTTATCCTGCTCATGAAAAACCTGTACCAGGGGAGCCTGTTGCACACTTTCCAATACTGCTGCCTCCCATAAAACTTGCAACGCTCATTTTTTTTGAAATTTTCTTAGAGCTGCACTCAGGACAGGAGATATCTTGATCGTCACCCGCAAAAACAAGTTTTTCAAACTCATGTGCACATTTATTGCATTTATATTCAAAAATAGGCATGGAATACTCCTTTTTACCTTTGCTTTATTAAGCAGCACTCACTTTCTTTGAAACTTCTTTGGTGTTGCATTCAGGACATGAAATATCTTGACTGTTATCCTCAGAAATATGGTGTTCAAACTCATTTTTACATTTATTACATTTATATTCAAAAATTGATATGGGAAGATTACTTTTCTTCTTTGCTTCCTCAATCATTGAACGGATTTTTACAAATGTCTGCGACACAGATTCAGGAAATTTGGGATCATCAAGTACAAATGCTTCAATATCAGCAACACTGTAGCTTAAGTAGCGAATCTGTGTTTTACCCTCTTTGGAAAAAACCATAACGAATTTTGGCATAAAGATGGCACGTTCGGGATTCATGGTCAGGCTTTTATCTGCTTTGGTGGGTTTGCAGATCTGCAGCATATGAAGATCAAAACTGTCTGGAACCTCGCCACCATGTTCACGGAAAGTATTTTTCATGTTCATTGAATCAAAATTATTAACAACAAAAGCATATTTTTTTACAGTGTCAGTAAAATCAGCTACAAACTGGCTTACACTTTTGTCACTTTCGGTAATATATAGATCATTGTTACGGTTCATATTCTACTCCTTAATATGGTATATTTATTATCTGTTTTTAAAGTGTGATCTATTTTTCCACTGTGCCAAATGGATGTGGATTGTGCAATAAACTTTATTAAATTCCTTATTTAGTAGCAACTAATAGACCAACAAGATTAAAAAGAGTATTAAATTTGCATAACATATTGAAAATTAAGTTATTTTTAACTTTTTTTATTTTAGAACAATAAAAAAGATATTGTTCATAACGTTACCATAACGTTACCATACAAGGAGGGTAACGTTAAATAAAAGCTAATTTATTACTCCCTAAGCCAGGATTAAAAAAACACTTCTAAAAAAATTATTAAAATAAAACAAAGGGTTATATGAAAATAAAATAAAATCTAAAACAATTCATCCCTCTGGCATTAAGAATGCAATGATAGATATTCAGTTATTCAGAAAATAAAGTAAAGGCATTTACTTACCTCCAGAATTCTGATTAACCACCTCACCGTAAACCGGGGCAGTATAAATACCGCCAGTAGCTGCCCCGGTTCTTCTTTTTTTACTACACTTTCCATATGAATACTTTAAAAACTAAAGCGGGAAACCCGCAAGTTATCAGTTGTCAGTTATTGAATAAGTTGATTTATTTCAAATATGGGCAGGCAGATGGCAAGTATAATACCGCCAACCACAATACCCATTATTAAAATAATAAGAGGTTCTATTAACGATGTGGCCGCAGTTACAGCAGTATGGACATCTTTTTCAAAAAGATCGGCTGTCTTTTCAAGCATTTTTTCAAGCTCACCACTGGTTTCTCCGACTTTAATCATCTGGGCGGCAAGGGAAGGGAATACCCTGTTGTCAGCAAGCACATCACCTAACTCACCACCTTGCTCCACTGTGTCACAGGCCTTTGAGATAAGTTCAAACATTACCTTGTTCCCGGCAATACTTTTTGTGATATGCATGGCAGTCAGCATGGGGACACCATTTTCCAGCAAAGAGCCAAGAGTCCTTGTAAATCTTGCAGCAATAATTTTTTTTAACAGATTCCCTGAAATTGGCAGAGAAATTAAAAGGTTGTCAATAAAATAGGCACCTTTATTGGTTCTTCGAATTAAAAACAGAGCTAAAAAAAGTATAAAGGGAGTCATGAGAATACCCCACCACCATGATTTAAAAAAAGAGCTTACAGAAATCAGGATAATGGTTGGCAGGGGCAGAGTCTGATTCATGTCAGAAAATATATCTACAATGCCAGGCACAACATAGGTTAACAGAACAAGTAAAACTCCAAATCCAATAAAAGACATTAAAACAGGGTATGCCAGTGAAGCCTGGATTTTGTTTTTAGAATCTTCTCTGTTCTCATTAAAATCTGCAAGCCGTTCAAGAACAATTTCCAGGGTTCCTGAAGACTCTCCTGCATTTACCATATTGATAAAAATAGGTGAAAAGACATTTGGATACAAGGCAAGGGCATTGGCAAAACTGCTGCCCTCTTCAATGGCGTCTTTTATCCTTGAAAGCACTCTTTGCATGGTTTTTGATCTGGTCTGGGGAACAAGGGTTGAAACAGCTTTAACAAGTGGGAACCCGGCAGACAAAAGTGTTGACATCTGCCGTGTAATCATGGAGAGCTCTGACGAGCTTATTCTTGTGAAAAAATTTATTTGCGGTAAAAATGATTTTTTATTTTTTAAAGCTGTGCTTGACTCAATCTTGTTTAAATCTATGGGAAAAATTTTTTGCTGCCTGAGTCTGGATTTAGCCGCAGTACTGCTTTCGGCATCTATAATCCCGGAAACATTTTTTCCTTTATTGTCAAAAGCTTTATATTCAAATACAGCCATAATGAAAATATACTTAATAACCCGGCATTGTCAATTGGATTCATCAATGGTTGTAATATTTCTTTGTGCTGATGTTTTTGGATTTACAAACAAAAAAACGTGTCAAAGGTTTTTGCGAAAAGCCTAATAAGCCTTGCGTTTTAAGGGAAAGCATGGTTTTATTAAAAATTATTCCCAAAAAAATTCCCGGTATTAGATGTAACCGACAGGGCGGAGCTATGCCACTAATATTTTGAAATTGAGACCTTTGAATAATATTCAATTTTGTATATGCATACAAAATAGTTCTTAGTATTTTGTATGCATATACAAAATACTTGACATAAAAATGTTTATCATTACAATATCAACATGAAAATAAAACCAAGATACCTGACTGAAAATATAATTGAAGATCTTAATGAAAAAATGGTCTTTCTTGGAGGTCCAAGACAAGTAGGAAAGACAACAACTGCAAAAGAACTTGTTTCGAAAAATATTAAAAGCAGCTACTACAACTGGGATAGAATAAGTGATCGGACTGCAGCGTTAAAGGGAGAATGGGCTCCGGATAACAAGCTGATTATCCTTGATGAATTTCATAAACATTCAAAATGGAAAACATGGATAAAGGGTGAATTTGACACACACAGGAATTTATATCAGTTCCTTTTAACAGGAAGTGCCCGACTTAATATCTTTCGGCGTGGTGGTGATTCATTGCAGGGTAGATATCATTATTACACACTGCACCCATTTTCCATTGCAGAATTAAATGGTTCAAAAACCAGTGTTAAACCTCTACAGGAACTTATTTTTAATGAAACTCCCGTTGGCGAAGAATTTAATGCTCTATTTGATTTTGGTGGATTTCCAGAGCCGTTCTTAAAACAGAACCGTCGCTTTTTGCGAAGATGGCATATGGAAAAGACAGAACGTTTTTTTACAGAAGATATACGGGAACTTACATTTATAAAAGATTTTGGTAACCTTGCCTTGCTGGCTGATATGCTTTCCGATAGAGTATCGTCTATATTATCAATCAATTCCATGGCTGAAGATCTTCAGGTCAATTTCAGAACTGTTGCAAACTGGCTTGATACATTTGAACTGTTTTATTATTGTTTTAGAATTCCTCCGTTTCAATCAAAAAAAATAGCCTCTGTAAAAAAAGAGAAAAAATTATATTTATGGGACTGGTC
Organism: Desulfobacula sp.; assembly: GCA_029940235.1. Taxonomy (GTDB): domain Bacteria; phylum Desulfobacterota; class Desulfobacteria; order Desulfobacterales; family Desulfobacteraceae; genus Desulfobacula. The sequence goes on from JAOZRI010000020.1 coordinate 13,818, forward strand.
ATCTGTGGAGAATGATGGTCAAAAATTGGAAAATTTTATTGCCTGTCACCTTTTAAAATTTTGCGATTATCTCTCTTCATATGAAGGGTATGATATCTCTCTTTCATTTTTAAGAGATTCCACAGGGAAAGAAGTTGACTTCATTGTTACATTTAAAAACAAACCCTGGTTTTCTGTTGAAGTTAAAAACAGTGATTCAGCAATCTCCAAAAATTTATATTATTTTAAAGAAAAACTCTCCATACCATTTAATTATCAGGTCGTAAAAAAATGCAGGAACGAAAGACTCAAAAACGGTGTACGGGTAATGCCGGCAGATAAATTTCTGGCAGGACTTATTTAATTTATTCTACAGTTTTATTTGCCGGAAATTAGTACTTGGCTTACGATATCTCATAGTATAGTGTGTAAAATGCAGTATTATTGAACATTATAATCTGTGAAAAAACACAACACGACTTGCATATTTTCACAAAATTGCATATTATATTTATATGATCACCAGAAAAATAACTGAAGAATTAATTGCATCGGCTAAAGAATACCCTGTGGTAACTGTTCTTGGACCACGGCAATCCGGCAAAACCACACTTGTTCGAATGACCTGGCCAGACAAGCCATATTTTTCCATGGAAACCCCGGATATACGTATGGCGGCTGAAACTGATCCCCGCGGATTTTTAAATGAGATCCCTGATGGTGCCATACTTGATGAAATTCAGCGTCTGCCGTTGTTGTTATCCTATATACAGGGAATCGTTGATGAAAGACAAAAACCTGGTATGTTCATTCTAACTGGCAGTCATCAACCAGATATACATCAGGCTGTCAGTCAGACTCTGGCTGGAAGAACAGCTGTGTTGACTTTGTTACCGTTTTCGTTGTCAGAGCTTTTAAACTATAAAAAAGAGTGGGATGCCAATGAAATAATGATAAAAGGCTCCTTTCCGCGATTTCACGAATCAAACCTTAAGATTTCTCGTTTTTACAATGGATATGTTCAAACCTATGTAGAACGAGATGTAAGAACGATTATTAATGTCAAGGATCTAAATTTGTTTCAACGGTTCTTGCAATTGATCGCCGGTCGTATTGGACAAATTGTTAATTATACATCGTTAAGCAACGATATAGGATTGTCTGTACCATCAATCAAAAACTGGATAAGTGTTTTAAAGGCATCATTTATTATTTTTGAATTGCAGCCTTTTTTTGAAAATATTAACAAAAGAGTTATTAAATCCCCTAAAATATATTTTACTGACACAGGACTGGTTTCGCATCTGTTGGGAATTGAAACAGAAAATCAGGTAAAACGTGACCCTTTGCGAGGAGGGCTTTATGAAAATTTTATCATTCTTGAAATATTAAAAGCACAATACAATCAAGGCAGACGTCCAGAACTGTTTTTTTATCGTGACACCCATGGAAATGAAGTCGATCTGATAATAAAGCAGCAAAGGCAGTTAATCCCCATTGAAATCAAATCATCTGCTACCTTTACCAAAGATTTTTTAAAAGGAATTAAAAAATTTAAAAACCTGACCGGCGACAGATGCCTGCATGGATATGTTTTATATAATGGTAAAGAACAATTTAGTCTTGACAATACAGATATTCAAAACATACTGATTCACAACCCTTTGCATAAAGAGTTGCTGATTTTTTAAACAAGATGGCATTAATTAATTCATCAATGGGATATTCCCGGTCAAATTTTTTTTTGTGTTATAGTCAAGATTAAATCTTTTATGGACAAATTCAACTTTTAATTTGTAATTACAGTAAGCCAAAAAGCCATAATGGTATTTTGCGTTTTTCTGTAGTGTAGTCGGTATCAATGACAAGATAGCTGTTTTGTGCATCTTTTATCTGCTTAAAAGTTTTATTTCTGCTACCAATTTCAAAAAACATCTCTTTGACTCTGAAAT
>JAOZRI010000228.1 GCA_029940235.1 Desulfobacula sp.
GAAGAATAGATGGAGCAATTGTTACAAAACAGACCGGTCCATTCAGCCGGCAGCCTTTGCTTGCCACAACAAGAGAAGAGATAATTGATTCTGCTGGTTTCTATTTTGATACTTCCCAGGGAATGAAACATTTCTCTTCGGACTACTCTACCTACTCACCCTCTGTTCAGGAATTTAAACCTGTGATTGAAAAAGGATTACATCGCATTGCAATGGTTGGCACACCCTGCCAGATAGAGGCTGTCCGTAAAATTGAGACCCTTGGTATTGTTCCTTCTGATTCAATTAAATTTGTTCTGGGACTTTTTTGCTCCGGGAACTTTATTTTTAATGAAGAGGCACAATCAAAACTTGAAAAACTTGGCTCCTGTAAGCTTAACGATTTAAAAAAGATAAATGTAAAAGATGACTTTTTACTCCATCTCAACAGTGGTGAAATACGCAAAATAGGATTGGACAAGCTTGATTTTATGAAAAGAAAAGCATGTCGTTTTTGTATGGACTACTCTGCAGAATTAGCAGATATCTCTTTTGGGGGAATTGGTGCCAAAGAAGGGTGGACTACTGTTATTATCAGAACTCCCCTTGGAAGAGCAATTCTGGCAGATGCAAAAGGCAAAACCCTTGAGATATCCTCTGGAAAAGATGGATTACAGGACTCATCAGGTAAAACCATTGAAAAAATAGTAGGCAAATCAATGGAAAAACAAAAACTTGCAAAAGAAAATCGAAAAAAAATTGAATAGGTGACTTAATGATAGTAGCAGATCAAAAATCTTTAAAAGAGATACTGGAGATGGTTCAAAATCACAATAAAATTCTCATTATCGGATGCAATGGGTGTGTTACCGTATGCAATTCCGGAGGATTAAGGGAAGTTGAAATTTTATCTTCTTCAATAAAACTTGCCAGAAAAAAACAGGGCAGTGATATTGAAATTGATATCAAGGTTCTGGAGAGACAGTGTGACCTTGAATATATTGAAGAAATCAGTGATGTTGTTAATGATTATGATGCAGTAATTTCCATGGCATGCGGGGTTGGACCACAGTTTTTGTCTGAAATGTATAAAAATCAAACTTTTTATCCCGGCTTGAATACCACATTTTTTGGTGGTGCCACCCAACACGGTGTATGGGAGGAGAGATGTGCAGGCTGCGGTACCTGTGCCATCCATGTTTTTGATGGGCTGTGTCCCATTGCAAGATGTGCAAAAAGCCTTATGAATGGTCCCTGTGGTGGATCTTCCAATGGAGTTTGTGAAGTCAATAAAGAGAGTGAGTGTATCTGGGATTCCATTGTCAGAAAGAAAATGGAAGCGGGTAAACTTGAAGATCTCATTGGTGTCAAAGGTTTTAAAGACTGGAGGACAGCAAGGGATGGTGGGGTGAGAAGAAGTGTCAGAGAAGAACTAGTCAAGGGTACCATTTAAAACAGAGATAGGAGAAATATAATGAGTAAGCTCAAATCAGGAAGTAACCTTGAAAAGGTTCTAAAAGCAGGTCACTTTGCATTTACAGGAGAATGCGGGCCACCAAAAGGTGCCAATGTAAAATATTTAAAAGAAAAATTCCAATACCTTAAAGGTAATGTTGATGCTGTTAATATTACTGACAACCAGACAGCAGTAGTTAGAATGTCGTCCCTTGCTGCTTCAAGACTCATGATTGATGAAGGACTTGAACCAAATTTCCAGATGGTGTGCAGGGATCGCAACCGTATTGCAATAATGAGTGATATACTTGGTGCCCATGCCCTTGGCATAAGAAATATGCTTTGCCTTTCCGGGGATCATCAGACCTTTGGCAACCATCCTGAAGCAAAAAATGTCCATGACATTGACTCCATGCAGCTTATTTCCCTTGTAAAAATGATGCGGGATGAAGGAAAATTCTTAAATGGTGATGATATTGATGTTGCCCCCAAACTTTTTATAGGCGCTGCCTGCAACCCCTTTGCCGACCCTTATGAATATAGAGTTTACAGACTTGCCAATAAAATTGAGGCCGGTGCTGATTTTATCCAGACTCAGTGCATCTTTAACATGGATAAGTTCAGGGATTTTATGAAAAAAGTTGTGGATATGGGACTTGATAAAAAATGTTATATCCTTGCCGGAGTCACTCCCATGAAAAATGCAGGCATGGCAAATTTCATGTCAAAAAATGTACCTGGAATGGATATACCAGACTCTTTGATCAAACGACTTAAGGGTGTAAAGAAAAAAGATCAGGCAGATGAGGGTATAAAGTTTGCCCTTGAGCAGATTGAAGAATTTAAAGAGATGAAAGGCATAGCCGGAGTTCATTTGATGGCAATTGAATGGGAACATAAAGTTCCTGAAATTGCTAAACGTGCAAAGGTCTTGCCACGACCGGCAGTTTAAAGTTCTGGTATTTCAAATCAAAGACTAACAGCAATATTTTTACAGGGCTTGCTTCACAACAGAAGCGAGCCCTTAAATTTTTTTGCTTATACAGGTCAATAATAATAATTTCTCAAAAGCAACTGATTGTGTCTAAAGCGGGAAACCCGCAAGTTATCAGCTATCAGTTATCAGTATGCTGATAACTGAACACAGATAACTTTTTCTCGTTTTTTTGATAGAAACTAAGGAGTAAGGTATTAAGATATAAACCCATCTTTAACTTTTGAGATTCCCGGTATGATGGTCTGGGTTCGATTTATCCCTTTAATTCGTCTTATCTGATGATCTATAAATTCTGCAATAATCTCAGCATCAGATGCAAGAAAATCTCTTTTAAGGACGATTTTTACTAAAATATCTATTGCTCCATGAACCGAATGAACCTCTTGAACTTCATCAATGGCAAACAACTTATCAATGACATTCATTTCCGTTGATGCAATAATATCAATCATAATAAAGGCTGTAATGGTTCGTTTCATCTCAGGATAGTCAGGTGCATCTTTTTCCAGCATTTCAGTTCTAAAAGCTTCCATACTCCTTGGAATCAACCTGTCAATACCAATGCCATATCTTCTGTGCGATGCTCTATTTTATTGATAATAGGAAATATAGTTATAAAGATCTGCTGCACTTCTTCTGGGGAAATATTTAAGCAGTTTGCCATTGGTTATAATGGAAGTTAATGGAATATAGATTGTATCATACCAGTCTTTGGCAGCTTTTTTAAAATCAGCCTCCTTACCTGATATATTGATAAGATGTTTTTGATGTTTTTTGATCTGTTTTTCTAAGAATCTATATTTTCCCACCTCTGTAACATCTATTTTTTCAGGCAATCCTGTATTCTCATAAAATTTCTTTCTCTCAATATATAAAAGATTTTCCATTGTATTCTGTGAAGAGAGCAGTTCAACAACATTTGCCCTGATCTCAAATTGTCCAAGCTCTTTTGCAGCAGAAACCCTGTGATTGCCGTCAAAAACATAATAATCATTGCGAATCTGATAAAGTTTTACAGGCGGTACAGGCTTCCCAAGCCGCATGGCCTGCTTGATATCTGCATATCTTTTACCTGAAATATGTTTTTTGGGTCGAAATTTTGAGTCAAAATCATAATATTTTCCCACACTGCCGATGATTTTTCCAAGATCAATGGTTTTTATTCCATGATCAATGAATTCTACATCTTCTTGTTTTTCCGGCTGATCATTAAAAGAGCTGACATGATTGTCTGCATTATTCTCTTTTGATGAGAAAAGATTTTTTAAAAAATTTGTCATGATTATGCCTATTTTAAATATGGGTTTTAAACCGATAAAATTGTGAACCCGCAGGTGTTGATTACTTTTGTTGAATTCACTATTGTAGTTCTCTCTTTAAAATTTTTAAACTCTTTATGAATGTGTCCATGGATAAAATAATCCGGCTTTTTTTTATCAATTAATTTAACAAAGCTGTCAAACCCGGTATGACAATGATCTGGGCCATCATGGATATCTTTTGGTGGAGCATGGGTTACAACAAGATTTACACCGCCTTTTTTCCAGAGAGAAAACCACATCCTGAATATAATTGTATCCATCTGTTTGTCAGTATATTGGTTTACACCACCACTATACCAGATGGAACCTTCAAGTCCAAGGATATTCAATGTTTTAAACTGGATAAGCCTTGCATGGATATTTTCACACCCCAGAAGTTTGTCAGGATTATCATAACGAATATCATGGTTTCCTTTTACATAAAAAAGGGGTTTTTCAAGTCTGTTTTTTAAAAAAGAGAGGTATTCAGGGGCAAGATCGCCACAGGATATAATTAGATCCACAGGTTCAAGAGTTT
>JAOZRI010000229.1 GCA_029940235.1 Desulfobacula sp.
CGATTCTCTCTCCTTCAAAGGAATACCATGATCCGCTTTTATCAACGATATCAAGATCAACGCCCATATCAAGCAGATCACCTGTCCTTGAGATACCCTCGCCATACATGAGATCAAATTCAATGTTTTTAAATGGAGGAGCAAGTTTATTTTTCACAACCTTTACCCTGGTGCGGTTTCCAATAATTTCCTGGCCTTCTTTAATGGGAGAAGCCCTTCTGATTTCAAGTCGCATGGAGGCATAAAATTTTAGAGCATTGCCGCCGGTTGTGGTTTCAGGGTTTCCATAGACAACACCAATTTTCATCCTGATCTGGTTGATGAAGATGATGGTTGTATTGGTTTTTCCTATGGTGCCTGCAAGTTTCCTCAAAGCCTGGGACATGAGTCTTGCCTGCAGTCCCATGTGAGAATCTCCCATTTCACCTTCAATTTCTGCCCTTGGTACAAGAGCAGCGACAGAATCAACTACCATGATATCAATACCACCGCTTCTAACGAGCATATCAGCAATTTCAAGGGCCTGTTCCCCGGTATCAGGTTGTGAAACAAGAAGTTCATCACAATCAACGCCAAGACGTTTTGCATATGCAACATCAAGGGCATGCTCGGCATCAATAAAGGCTGCAATTCCGCCATTTTTTTGTGCTTCGGCAACTGCATGGAGCGCCAGAGTTGTTTTGCCTGAAGATTCAGGGCCATATATTTCAATTACACGTCCCCGCGGATATCCACCCACTCCAAGTGCTTTATCCAAAGCAAGGGAACCGGTTCGTATTACAGGGACATCTTCAATCTCCCTGCCGCCGAGTTTCATGATGGAACCTTTGCCAAATTGCCTGTCTATCTGACTCATTGCGGTTTGTACAGCTTTTTGTTTGTCCTGATTTTTATCCATGACCTGCCTCCTAAAATATACCTGATAAATATATAATTTTTAAAATAATTGCAGTTAAAATGCCTGCCATAATATCATCCAATACAATGCCTGCCCCACCTGAAAAATTCTCTTCAAAATATTTCACAGGTGCAGGTTTTAAAATATCAAAAAACCGGAATATAAAAAAACCGGCAAAAAGATTATAAAAAGTGACAGGGACTATTGATAATGCCACAACATATCCTGCAATTTCATCAATAACAATACAACCGGGATCTTTTTCGTCTATAAGTTTTTGAGCCTGATCTGCCAGATAGATCGCTGCAAGAATGATACATGTAACATAAATTGCATGCAGATATGGTGGAATAATCAGGAATAAAAGGGCAAAAGGAATGCCTGCAATAGTTCCAAATGTACCAGGAGCAAAACCTGTTTTACCTGAAAAAAAACCTGTTGCCATAAACATTATGATTTTATGATTCAAAAACATTGTGAATATTTATATTTTACATTAATTCTTGTCAAGGGGAGCCAGGTCATAGTCATGGGAATTGGTATCTGATAAAATCTGATTATAAACATTTCTCAGTGCAATATTTTTTTTATTTGCCAATTGCTTTACCACCTCATATTCCGGAACATAATTAATACTATTGTCAGGGTTTGTTATCTGTTTTACCTGGATTTCACCAAACCTGGTTTTAACAAAGGTTTTTTTCCTTAAAAGGGAGGATCTTTTACATTCATGATAACGCACCCCGATGGATGTGGTTTCGGTCAATATAATATTTATAATAGTCTTAAGATCTTCTTTTTTGCAGATAACTTCAATCTGCAGACCCGGTCTGTTCTTTTTCATCTGAACCGGTATATAACAGACATCAAGAGCCCTGTTTTCAAATAAAATCTCCATTAAAAAACCTGAAATTTCAGGGTTCATATCATCAATATTTGTTTTTACAATATAAATATTCTCTTTTTGAATATTATTTGTCTTTTCTGTTTCAAGATTTAGGTCTTCTCCGAGGACAATGCGCATTAAATTAGGAAGACTTGAACCTGTCTCTCTTTTTCCGGCACCATATCCTGTTTTACCCATGTTCATTGCAGGTATTGCCCCAAAAGAGGTGGCAAGTGTGGTAATAATAGCTGCACCAGTCGGGGTTACAATTTCTGTTTTTGCATCGGATGGTTTAACAGGAATATCTTTTAAAATAGCAAGGGTTGCAGGAACCGGAACAGGTATTGTACCGTGGGAACAATTTATGGAGCCAGATCCAAGTGGAATTGCAGAAGCATAAATTTTTTTTATCCCAAGATATTCAACACATAAAAAAGAACCAATAACATCAATAATGGAATCAACACCGCCTATTTCATGGAAATGGATTGTATCAATATCTTTGTTGTGAATATGAGATTCTGCCTCTGCTATCTTTTTAAAGGCGGTAAGGCTGTTAATTTTTACATTTTCAGGAAGAGAGCTTTTTGCAATCAGGGCTTTAATATCGTTATAATTTCTTGATAATTTTTGTCCTTCAATAACCTTAACAACAACATCAATTGCTTTTAAATGGTTTTTTCTAACAATTTTTGTTTTTAATTGAAAACCTTTTAGAACAGTTGAAAGTTTCTTTTCAATCCACTCAACAGGTACACCAAGATCAATAAATGCCCCAAGGGTCATATCTCCGCTGATACCGGAAAATATATCAAAATAAGCTATCATTTAAAATATTTTTCCTGAAACATGTACCTTTAAAATTTCCAACACCAGTTTTGCTGCATTTTCCATATCTTTAATATCAATGGACTCTTTTAGGGTATGAACATCTGTCATGCCTGTTCCAAGTACCCCGGCACAAATACCCTTGCTAAAAAAAATATTTGCATCGGCTCCCCCCCCGGTGGTTTTACTTTCAAGGGATATGCCAAGATTGTCAGCAGCCTTTCTTGCAAGGACAATGGCCCTGTGATCGTCTGGGATATTGGTACTTGGAAAATCATTTTCAATAGTTGTTTCTACTCTTGGAAGATCAGAATTATCTAAAAGGTCTTGTTGAAGGGTCTTTTTAAAATTTTGGGTAACATCATAAAAAGTATTTACAATATCATCGGTAATGGTTTTTAATCTATTTTCATCATGGCTTCTGACCTCTCCTCGGATTTCAACAAATTCAGGTACAATATTGGTTGCAACCCCGCCTTTTATTACTCCAAGATTGCATGTAGTTTTTTCATCAATACGCCCAAGCTGAAGTTGGGAGATTGCCTTTGATGCTACAACAATTGCATTGATCCCTTTTTCAGGCTCTGCACCTGCATGGGCTGCTTTACCAAAAACCTTAAATTTGATTTTGTTTGCAGCCGGAGCCTTTGTGATAATTCCCTTAGTGTCTATTGAATCGAGGATATATCCAAATTTTGAATCCATTAAAGAGTAATCAAAATATTTGGCACCAAGAAGGCCAATCTCTTCACACACAGTGAAAATTATTTCAATGGGAGGGTAATCAAGCTTGTTTTCAAGAATCACATCCATGACTTCCAGTATAATTGCTATGGCAGATTTATCATCAGCTCCAAGAATAGTTGTTCCATCACTTGTAAAAATACCATTTTTAAACTGGACTTTTATATTATTCCCAGGTTCCACCGTATCCATGTGGCCTGATAAAAACAGAGGTTCGACATTAACATTACCTTTAAATTTTGCAACAAGGTTGGAGCAGTCGCCATTTACCTGATCCTTTGCAGTGTCATAGTAGATTGATGCACCCATATCAATAAGTATTTTTTTAATCGCTTGGGAAACATCAAATTCATGCCGGGAAACAGAGTCAATCTCAACAAGGTCTTGAAACCTTTTAGCCATTCTTTTGGAATTTATCATTGTGTATATTCCTTGAATTTTATTTTAAAATATTATGTATTATCAGCTTTAAGATGTTTATCCTATAAAAAGATGCAACATCCTTGCACTGGAAGCCATGGCTAAATTTTAATACTTACAAATTCTACCAATGGTTGACAAATTAAAGAAATAATATATACTACTTTTTTTTTGATTTTACTATATTTAATTGTAAGGAAGTGCGCGGCTCACTGGTGGGGCCCTCGGACTTCAAATCCGATGTGGGGCGCTAGAACCGTCCCGGGTGGGTTCGATTCCCATGCACTTCCGCCAATTAAATTAACAAATCAAATAAATTCATTGATAAATTTTTTATATTCTGATACATAATGCAGGTTTACAAAGACTCACATTCAGGGACTTGAAATTCAGGTGCTTTTTTTAAAAGTCGAATTTCAGGCAGGATCTGAATGGTGGAAACAACCATTAATTTAATTTGGAGAACAGATGGCTTACATTAAGATTAGAGAACT
>JAOZRI010000230.1 GCA_029940235.1 Desulfobacula sp.
GTTTGACAGGGATGTTTTATTAAAAATTGTAAAAGATACCATTGGAGAATAATTCTAATATAAGTAAAAATAACTATTTAAGGAATAAGAACTAATGAAAATATTTTATTACAATTTGATCATAATATCTGCATTGTTCATGATCACTTTTCCTGCATTCTCCCAATACGAAGACATTGAACTATATATATACAGTGATGACTTAACAAAGCACAATAGACCACTGGTAGTATTCTCCCATATAAATCATGGGGATTGTAATTGTATAGATTGTACGGAGTGCCATCACAATTATGATGAATCTGGAGAAAATATCGGAGGAAATGGAGGATTCTGTTTAGATTGCCATACAAAAAATGCTGGAGACAATCCGATTCCTCTGATGGAAGCGTTTCACACTCAATGCAAGCAGTGTCATGCAAAAGAGATCGGAAAAAGTAAAAACAAAAATATTCCCCAGATGTGTGGCCAGTGCCATGTGAAAAAGAGAGAGTGATTTCTAATTTGCTATAATTGATTTTTACTTAAGTACTTTAAGTCATATGAGATAATGGAAAATAAAATGGTTTTTGACTGATATTAAATAAAATGAATATTTTTGAAAAATTAAAGAAAATGGAATTAATGCTTGTGGATGATGATGAGTGGATTAGAGATTCCATGCGTATTTTTTTTGAGAATGAGGGTTGTAATCTTGTAACGGCTGAAACCGCTGAAGAGGCCTTGAAAATAATCAAAAAACAGCATTTTGACATTATCATTGCTGATTTCAGATTGCCTGGAATTAGCGGTATCAAACTGTTCGAATATGTCCGGGATTCAAATCAGGGTTTAATTAAGATCTTAATCACTGCATATATGGATAAAAAAGTTGCATCTGATGCAAAAAAAGCTGGAATTGATGATCTGATTGAAAAACCATTTACATCAGAAACCATTGAAAAAGTTCTTTCAAAATTTTTGTAATAAATACCTTGATCAACTGAATGAAAAAGAGTGACAGTAATGTGTAGGCTGTCAAAATAAAACATAGAATAAATATTAAATTATTATAGGAGTAAAATTGGTTATGAATAAAAATTTATTGACTCTGCTTTTGGCTGCCGGGATTTCTGTACTTTTTCTTGCTAATGGTCTTTATGCCGGGACTAAATTTTATGGTGAAATAACAATAGATTATAATAAATATCCAGAGAGGTATTTTAAGCTGTCCAAACGTAATTATGTTGAATTTCCCCATGCTTTACATGTCATGGATTTTGAGCTTTCCTGTGAGCAGTGCCATCATGTAGATCTTGAAATGGATGATGAGGTTCAACCGTGCGCAGAATGCCATATAGAACTTACACCAACAACAAAAAATAGAAAAAGTATCATACTGCTTAGAAATGCTTATCATGCAAGTTGTATAGAGTGTCATAAAGAGTTTAATAGAGAAGCAGGTGATCCACGAGGATTTAAAAAAACTGCACCACCTACATCCTGCAGTGAGTGTCATATAAAAAAAGATATTAACGTGAAAGAATAATTGTTCACTTTTTTAGCTAACTAACTGTAAACTATTTGCCTACCCTCATGTCTGCAAACTGCCCTGCAATACTGTCTCTTTCATAAACATTTTCAACACTTCTGTTCAAAGCCCGCATCATCACCCACTCAAGTATAATTTTAAAGCTTATAAGAAATTATTATGGTTATTTACGTATATATGCTTATAGAAATTTTTAGAATATTATATTCGAAAAATTTCTATATAATTATTTCTATAAAAATATTTTTCTACTAATATTTCATCATAACCTATGATTATTACAGAGTTAATAAAGATACATTCCATTCTCATACCTACTGGTATGAATAATGCTTTTATAATTTTAATAAGATGAATAATTAAGTTTTATACAAAAAATGAAAGAACATAAAGCCAATGTTTGTGGGCGATGATGACAGGATTAAAGATTCCATGCATTTTTTTTCGAAAATGAGGATTGTGAGATTATAGTAACAAGATCTACAAAGACAATCGTATGGAATAAACTTTGAAATTTAAATATACAAAATAGGAGTATTAAAATGGAAAAGTATAATGTAATAATTATTGGAGCAGGCCCTGCAGGGATAGTCACAGGTGTAACAGCAAAAAACCAGTTTCCTGATAAATCAATGCTGCTAATTGGGGAAGAAGAAAAAGGTCTGGTGCCATGCGGTATCCCTTATATTTTTTATGATCTCAATTCAGTTGATAAGAATGCAACGGGCCCAAAACCATTTATTGATGCAGGTGGAGTTGCCATTGCTGATGCTGTTGTAAAAGTTGATATTGACAACAAAAGAATTAAAGTAAAATCAGGAAATAAATTTTTATTTGACAAATTAGTCTTTGCCACTGGATCAGAACCTGTAGTTGCAAGTTTTATTCCCGGCCATGACCTTAAAAATGTTTTTTATATAAAAAAAAGTTACAATTACATCACTAAATTATTTAATAAACTAAAAAATAAAAAAAACATCGTAGTGGTTGGCGGTGGATTTATTGGAGCTGAGGTGGCTGAGCAATTGGCAAAGCATTCTGACAAAAAAGTTACCATTGTTGAAAGTGAAGAGTTGTGCTTTTCAAAGGCTTTTTCCAATGAATTAAGCAAAATGGGAACAGAGCAGCTCAGAAAAACAAATCTCAATGTATACACATCGACTTTTGTAGAAAAAGTATTAGGAGAAGATGGTGTTGTCACCGGCGTGCAGTTTAGAGACGAAACTATTGTTGAAGCTGATGCAGTGATTTTTGCTATTGGATATAAACCAAACAGTGCATTGGCAGAAAAAACAGGGCTGGAAAAAAATGCAATGGGAGCGATTGTTGTTGATAACTATAGTCGAACCTCCCGGGATGATGTTTTTGCAGTAGGAGATTGCTCGCAGACTATTGGTTATTTAACAGGAAGAATGGATAATATTATGCTTGCCTCTACTGCAACTGCTGAAGCACGACTTTTAGGCTACAGTATGTTCGGCGTTGAAATAAGAAACCATTTTATTGGAACAATAGGTATTGTCTCAACTGTAATTAATGGATTTACAATGGCTGCTGCCGGATTAAACGAAAACGATGCCGCAATTAAAAATATTGATTTAATTGCGGCTGAATTCAGTGATTTTAACAGACATCCTGAGACTATAGAAGATGCTTCACCTTTAACTGTAAAATTGTATGTTTCTCCTTTTGATGGCTCTATACTGGGAGGTGAAGTTTGGGGCGGTAAATCTGCAGGTGAACTAATTAATACGATAGGTCTGGCAATTCAAAAAGAGCTTGCAGTATATGATCTTATTTCTTTACAGATTGGAACTCATCCTCTGCTGACTACTTCTCCAACTAAGCATCTGTGCATTAGGGCGGCGGAAATTGCCATTTCTAAAATAAAAGACCATATAAAATAGATAAAATTCTATATTAAAACATCAGGGATGTGTGAGTTGAAGAAAAATAAACTCAACTCTGATTTAAATCTTTTTTACAAGGAGGATATCATGCTCGTAAAAGTCATTATTAAAAGAGATATTAGCAAAGGGAAAGAGCAACAATTTTTTCCCCTGATAAGAGATCTTCGTAACAATGCCATGCATCAAAATGGATATATTTCGAGCGAGGCCCTGATTTGTTTTGATAATTCGAACAGAGTGGTATCAATCAGCAAGTGGGAATCTATAGAAGACTGGCTAAATTGGAAAAACGATATGAAAAGAAAAAAAATTGATGACAGGCTGAATGAACTTCAAGACAGCCCAGCTATCAATGAAGTGTATGTTTTTAGCAAATATATGGCTGCTGCTCACCTGGGTTTTCCACCTCCTCTTCAGAAAATAAGTATATAAAGCTTTCACTTGGAAAATTATTTAAATCGATAAAATGCTATATTAAAACATCAGGGAGGGTGAAGGTAATAAAATTTCACCCTCCTTTAACAAGTAACTGTCAATGCTCATTTAATCAATCCTTTTCAATTTTGATGGATACTCTTTTGCCAGATCCACGCACAATTGCTTGCCGTATTCCCAAAATTCTTTATGCCGCGGCAGAACATCGGAAAGTATTTTAAAAGGCACTCCGTTGGCAATTTTTCCTTCTGGATTTTAAACTCATATTTTGTCCTCCTTAATTCCCATTATAGAGGCTTAACTGAGTGTCTACAATACCGGGGGAGGATCACTTACCTGTAACCGTAGAATGGTTGACTACGAAGTGTAATTTTTTATTTATAGAA
>JAOZRI010000231.1 GCA_029940235.1 Desulfobacula sp.
AGACACACTTTAGTTTCCAGCAGTGGTGAGGTCTTAGGAGAAAAAACATTTTACCCTTCCGATGAAAAGGCATTATCTGTTTTTAATGTGTCAAAGGGACATAAATCCTTTTTTGCCACCAGTTTCTGCAATAAACATGATCTCTGGGTAGCAGACATTATGATATAATAGTTGAATATTTTATCAGTACTATAATATATTTTGTAAAATATCATACCTGTCAAAGGGCGGCATGATACACGCCCCTGAAAACATAGTTTTTGCCAGGTCAAGCATCTCTTTTGCCTGGGACACTCCATAGTCTATAGGGTTGCCTGCCTTTTCCATATGCTGTTGCAGAAGTTCTGGAACAGCAATACCATCCACCTTATCATGCAAAAATTTAGCATGTTTATAAGACAATAGTGGTAAAATACCCATAATTACAGGAATTTGAAGGTGCTTAACACCATTGAAAATTTGCTTTGCTGTGGATTCATCATAGACTGGCTGGGTAACCACAAACTGGCACCCTGCAGCAACTTTTTTTTCAAGACGTTTTATCTCACGGTCAAGTCCATTGATTTCCGGCCTGAAATCAAGCACAGCACCTGTATGAAGATTGGAATTTCGAATTAAAGTAATTAATTCAAATACATTTAGATCTGCAACAAATTCTGTGGGATTATCCACATTTGATGCTGAAGGATCACCGGTTACTGCAATAACTGACTCGATACCCATGGCCTTTGCGCCCCAGAGTTCGGATTGCAGTCCAAGTCGATTGTGATCACGTATTGTGCAGTGCAAAATTGCAGGTTTTTTAATTGTCGTTTGTATTAGGTGGGTAAAAACCATGGCTGACATTTTTGATTTTGCAACAGGATTGGATGCCACACTGAAACCATGAAAGGAGAGGTTATTAAGGTTAGATAATTTTTCAAGGATGTCTTCAACATTACTACCATGAGGAGGCACCACCTCAATGGTTATAATAAATTCATTTTTATTTAAAAAAAGAGATGCGGGGTTTATATCCATGATTTTTCCTCCATATTATTATTGTTGTTTTTATTTAAGGCTGAAAAAAGTACCAAATCAGCTTTAATTACTTCTATTGTTTTAATCTTAACTATATCTTAATATAAGCAAGCATTATGCCGATTGCTCAAAATCACCAGACAAAATCAATCCGGTCCAGTGCCAGACAGATCAATTTGTAAGGTTTCAGTTAAATGCCAGACTAATCTATTAAAAGATTTAAAGGATTGAGTATGAAAAATAAAAATAAAACCAAACAAAAAGGAGTAAGGCATATCCTTTTAATGGGTGTCTTCTGGCGAATCCTCTTTATTGAGGGTGTGTTGCTTGTATATTCTCTCGGATATAGATGGCTAACACAGGATGCAACTTCCCTGGAGCTGTTCTGGTACAGTGTCAGGATTACGATACTTGTCATAATCATTATCACTTTCATGATGGTGACGTTAAAAAAATTTCTTGCACAAAATATTATTGCACCCCTGGAAATCATAGCAGCATCAAACAAAAAACTGCAGGAGGATTCCTCTGGTTTTGATTCTGTCATTCTTCCTGAAAACTCACCCCATGAAATTGAAAGTATTGTTACCTCAAGGTCAAAAATGCTTAAAACTATTTTTGATATTTCTGAAGAACGATTGCAAATCTCCAGGGAGTTGAATAACGAATTGGAAAAAGGTAAAAAAATTCAAAATGATTTTTTGCCACTACAGCTGCCAGAGGTTGACAATTGTGATATCTCATCCTATTTCCATCCTGCCCTGCAATTGTCTGGTGATTTTTATGATGTTTTTGAATTACCTGATAATCATATTGGGTTTGTTATCGGAGATGTCAGTGGCAAAGGAGTTGGTTCCGCACTTTTCATGGCATTGACTCGAAGTCTTTTACGCATTTTTTCAAAATCAATTACCACTGAAGATTGTAAAAAGTGTAAAGATAACTTTGCCAGTATTAAAAAAGAATTTTTACCCCAAGATGCTTTAAAAGCAGTTCGCTTGACCAATGAATATCTGGCAAAAGAACATTATGAAGAGGGTATGTTTGTGACTCTGTTTTTTGGTGTTCTTGATACCTTAACCGGTAAATTATATTTTATTAATGGGGGACATGAGCCAATATTGGTTGTGGATAAAAATGGAATCAAACACTCTCTGAGTGCTACTGGGCCTGCCCTGGGACCAATACAAGAGGCAATATACAAAATTGAGACTATCCAGCTTAAGTCAGGTGATATGCTTTTCGGGTACACAGATGGTGTGACAGAGGCACGATCCGCAACCAAAGAATTTTATACCCGGGCCCGCCTGGAAAATATAATTAATAAGGGTTTTAACAACTCTACAGATAATTTTTTAGAAATGATTAAAACAGACCTGTTTGCATTTACTGAAAATGCTCCCCAGAGTGATGACATTACTATGCTGACTCTTAAATGGCATACATAAAACACCATGAGCAAAATGCAGTAATATATACGATTTTCAAGGATTTCAATACCTGTGACAGAAGGAGATAATGCCAAATGAACCAAGACAACAAAAGCTCTCAGACAATGGAAAATTTTAAAAATTCATTTTTTTATGGATCAAGATCAGATCTTAATTTTAAATTTCTCTCCATGATTTCCGATGAAAAAGCAGGTGATTTTATCCAGGGACTTTTTAAAAAAATTGCAGTGTCTCATGATACAGGAGAGTTGAATGCTCTTTTTGATTATGTGATAAATGCACAGAAAGCTGCATATTCCAAGGATGTAAGAATATCCTATAATGATGGACCTTTTAGTTCCATGAAAAAAAGGTCTGATCAGGCCAGAATCATGCTTTTTACCTCGTCAGGTCATTTTGTAAAAACAGAAGACCCAAAACCTCTCGGTGTTGATAATATGACCCAGGAACAAGCTGAATCCAGAATCATGGAATTTATTAAACATGAGCCTGAACTCTCTGCCATACCAAAGGAGACACATTATGATGATCTTATGGTACGTCATGGTGGATATGATATTAAGGGTGCAAAAAAAGATCCTAACGTTGCCTTTCCTTTAGAAATTTTCAGGGAACTTGAACAAGAAAAAGTAATTGGTTCCCTTGCAGATACTGCATTTTCCTTTGTGGGAGCATGTTCCCAGAAAAGGCTTCTAAAAAGAACAGGGCCTAAATGGGTTAATAAAATTAAAGCCATGGATGTTGATGCGGTTTTTCTGGTGCCGGTCTGACCGGTGTGTCATATGTCCGTGGGACATATAGCAAGGCTTTTGGAAGAGAACCAGATTCCAACCATAATTACAGCTTCAAAGGTTTTTGAAAAGCAACTTCAGGCAATGCACCTGCCAAGAGTTTTATTGACCTCTAATTTGGCAGGAAGACCCTTGGGAAAACCGTTTGATAGAACAACCCAGAAAGATATTATTGTAAAGGGACTTGATCTGCTTGATAAGGCACAGGAGAATGGAACAGTGGCACATTATGAGATATAAATTTAACGATCATCTATAAATCAATTTTAATATTGAGATACAAAATACAACTATAAAAATTAATGGGTTTTTAATTATGCTGCAAAAAATATTTAACAGTTTTAGTTTGATTCTGATTTGTGGTCTGTTTTTCCATGGCAGTGCCATGGCAGAGGACGATATTGACAATAGTATTTATGCATTGCTTTTAAAAAAACATGTCATTGATAATAGAGTCAATTATGATGGGTTTAAAAAGGATGAAAAGCTGCTGGATCAGTATCTGACCATCTTGAGCAAAACTGATGCTAAAGCTCTTTCAGGCAACAAGCGGTTTGCTTTTTATATCAATGCTTATAATGCCTTCACCATCAAACTTGTATTGACAAAATTTCCCGGTATTAATTCGATTAAAGAAATCGGAAATTTTTTTTCCAATCCATGGAATAAAAAATTTATTTTACTTCAGGGAAGGAGTGTATCCCTTGATCACATAGAGCATGATATCCTTCGACCGGAATTTAAAGATCCCCGGGTCCATTTTGCCATAAACTGTGCTTCAAAAAGCTGCCCCCCACTTTTGAATCAACCCTTTGAAAATAACATCCTGGACAATCAGTTAGATGATCAGGCAAAAAAATTTATTAATGATCCAAAAAATATTCTTTTTAAAGGAGACACTCTTTTTATAAGTAAAATTTTTAAATGGTTTAAAAAAGATTTTTCAGATAATCCCATAATATTTATCAAACAATATGCATCCAGAGAGTT
>JAOZRI010000021.1 GCA_029940235.1 Desulfobacula sp.
TATTAAAATTATTGCCCCTGGATTTATTGAGTATTCATACAAATTACAGTTGACGGCTATTTTGTTTAAAATTATGCTGCCATATCTATGGCTGATTTTAATGAGTTCACTTTGTATGGGTGTGTTAAATACTTTTGGAAACTTTGGTATCCCAGGGTTTGCTCCTGTTGTTTTCAATCTTGTTGTGATTTTATTTACACTTGTGATCACAAATTATTTTAACACTCCTGTAATGGCTCTTGCCCTTGGAGTAACAATTGGCGGTTTGGTTCAGCTTTTAATCCAGATTCCATTCATCATTCGCCTTGGAATATTTAAAACATCCCTGTTTGCAGGTTTCCACTTTGGTTTTCATCCTGAATTAATAAAAATTTTAAAAATAATGATTCCTTCCATGATTGGTGCTGCATCCTATCAGATAAATATTGTCACAGCCTCTTTTCTTGCTTCAAAATTTGATACAGGCAGTATATCCTCCCTCTATTATGCGGACAGGCTGGTTCAATTTCCTCTGGCTCTTTTTGCAGTTTCAACTGCCATGGTTTTACTGCCCGACCTTTCAAAAAAAACCGCTGCCGGTCAAATTGATGAGATTGAACATCTGTTTTCCAATGCTGTTAAACTTGTATTTTTTGTAACAATTCCTGCAATGGCAGGATTAATGGCTTTGGATGAACAGATTGTTTCATTGCTATTCAACCATGGAGCTTTTAGTGAAGCGGCAGTTCATCATACAGCCAACTGCTTGTTTTTTTTAAGCATGGGCTTGTGGGCATTTACAGGGAGTAGATTATTAGTCACTCTATATTATGCTTTATCTAATGTCAGGATCCCATTTTATTCAGGCATTCTTACCATTGGTTTAAATTTCATATTCAGTTTTTTATTTATGGATTCCCTTGGGCTGAAAGGCCTTGTTTTATCAGTCTCGTTGTCTGCTGCAATTGGGTTTGCTGTTTTGTTAGTTAATGTTCCAGGAGCTGTGAAGATTGATAAATCTGAAATTATTGTTTCTGCTTGCAGATCACTTTTTTTTTCTGCTATAATGTTTTTTTTAGTTCAGCAAACAGCAGATCTTATTCTTATACCAGGCTTAAATAAATTTTGGTTTGGAGCAGGAGTAATCGTTTGTATTTCTTTGGGAATTTGTTTTTATTTTATTTTGAATTTGTTAATTTCAAGTCCTGAACTTAAAATATTAAAAAAAGGTATGGCACGAAATAGATCATGACAATAATTGAAAAAACAGGGTTTTATCTCTCAATATTTGTTATAATAGCTCTTTTGGCTTTAATCATTTTTTCAAAAAATGGTTTTTTAGATTATAGATTATTGGATCTCAAAAATGTTGAGGTACAAGATCAGATTGATAAAGTGGAATCTGAAAACCAAAGACTTGAAAAAGAGATTATAAGCTTAAAAACTGATATGAATTATATAAAACATCTTGCAAAACATGAATATGACATGGCAGAAGAAGATGAGCTTATTTTTAAAGATAAATTTACCAATAGAGGGAATTAACAATGAATCAGGATATAAAAACCTTTGAACTGGCAAAAGTGTATGAAAACCAGGGCTATTATAAAGAGGCGTTTGAAATTTACTCTTTTCTCAATAAAGAGCAGACTTCTTCTGAAATTCAAACTGGGTTAAAGCGCATGGAGAAAAAAATTAAAGAAGAGGGTCAAGATTCTGATCTGAAAAACAGCGGGTCAAAAGGAGAAAAAATTTCCATACTTTTGGAAAAATGGTTGAACCTTATGATATTAAAGCAGAGACTTATCAATTTTAAGAAAATAAAAGCACGACTTTTATAACCGCCAGGCGGCTGACCTGATTTGTAGCGTACAATACTCTAAAGCGGGAAATCCGCAAGTTATCAGTTATCAGTATGCTGAACACTGACAACTTTTCCTTGTTTTTTTTGACAGAAACTAAGGAGTAATGTACTAAAGGACATAAATAACTTGAAGATAACAAGTAACCAGAAGGTCACAAGCAAAACATGAAACAATAGGGGTTCATGGCCGGGCAACTATACGAAACCCAAGACTATTTCTTTTTACCCCGGGTTTATAATAACTTCTATAGGCACTTCGTTGATATTTACTTTTCTGATACCACCCACCACCGCGAATGATTCTGTGTTTACCTGTTTTGTTCAAAGGATCGATTATATTATTTTTATAAGTGTCAGTTACAACACCTACTCTGGTGCGCCAGAAGTTCCGCCATTTACATGAGTCAAGAACCCACTCCTGGACATTGCCGTGCATGTCATAAAGTCCCCAGTTATTTGGCTTTCCTGTTTTAACGGGGTGGGGTTTAAAACCGCCGGCCGGACTCATATCTCCTGAATTATAACAATACCATGCCATATTAATAAGGGCAGGTTCCGGTTTATTACATGAATCAGTTGTGATGGGTCCATTGGAAAAAGCAGATGTGGATCCAGCACGGCAGGCATATTCCCACTGGGCTTCCGTTGGAAGTTGATATCTGTTGGTATTTTCCCAGCCATTTAACACTCTTATAAATTCTTTACACTGATCCCAGGAAATTGTATCAACAGGATAGTTTTTTCCCAGTTTTGAAAATGAAGAAGGATTAAATCCCACCAGCTTTTCCCACTGACCTTGAGTAACTTCAGTTTCTCCCATATAAAAACTTTTTGAAATAACTACTGTGTGCTGTTTTTCATTCCATTGGCGCCCTGTTTCAGATTTAGGACTTCCCATTACAAAGTTTCCAGAAGGGATGAGAACAAACTTCATTCCAAGTTTGTTGGTAAAACTTCTTGGCTCTGCAAAAACTTGCTGGCAATACGAGCCAATTAGAAAGATAGTAAAAATTATTGCAATGAATTTTGGATAATTTTTCATGAAATAAACTCTATCATATTATTGGTTGATTATTCAATAATGAATTTTTTAACTTCGATATTTGCTTTAATCTCCTCTGTTTAACTCGTTACATAATATTTTGACCCACTGAAAATTATAGCAAATATTTAATTTTTTGAGTTTACTGGTTGAAAATAGTGTTAAAAATGATATTAATGTTCCAGTGAAAGATATTATTTTTATCTTTTTCATGCTTTATAGTGGAGGGAAAATTATTTAGTACAGCCACGGCAGTTATATTTAAAAAACAGGAGCCTTGCCATGAAATCTCAAGAAAAGCCTGGATTGAAAACTGGATCAAAAATATTTACAAAAAAGAGCAATATTAATAAAAAAAGAACTGCTGAAAAACCAGATCAAGATAAAAAATCTGGTGCATCCCTTTTAAAAAAGAATGAATTTGCCTTGATCCTTCTTGGTGCATTGCTTTTAACTATCATTATATTTTTCTTTTTTTTCCGATCATCTGATTCTAAGCTTGAAGTTGTAAAACAAGATATTTCAAAAATATCTTTTTCAGATTTTGAAAAAAGGATTGCAAATATTGAAAAAACACTTCAACTTGAGCATGATCCAGGTTCTAAAAACAGTAAAATAAAACAGGATATGGCACAAAATTATCATATAAACGATAGGTTGTCCCGTCTTGAAACTGCGTTCTCTGTTAAATTTGACTCTTTAATTGATAGAATGGGACAGCTTGAAAAAGATATTGAACAGCTTAAAAACAGACCTGTAAAGAAGAGAGTTGTAAAAACAACTAAGCCTAAAACAGTGGTACCGGTTAAAAAGGCTGTAAAGAAAAAATCCATGTTTCACACTGTAAAGAAAAAAGAGACCCTCTATTCCATAAGCAAACAATATAGTACTACCATTGATAGATTAAGGAAACTCAATAAGCTTTCCAAAGGAGCAAAGATTTATCCAGGGGATAATCTTCTTGTCAGATAGGGATAAATAATTTTTTTATTAATTTTTTGATTTTAAATAGATGATAATTGGTTTATTAAAAAATTTAAGATTTAAAACTTCTTGTGTCCGAAGCAATAGTAATAAAATTTTGAATTAGCGTATGCCCATATTCACTCTTGAACGATTCAGGGTGAAATTGGACCCCAAAGGTTGGATGCTCTCCATGCCTTAACCCCATGATTTCATTATCTTCGGTTCTGGCAGTAATGATAAGATCCTTTGGAAAATCATTTTGAGATACTGCAAGGGAGTGATACCTCATAATGGTAAAAAAGCTGTCTATACCTGTAAAAAGAAATTTTTCATCACACACTATTTTAGATGTTTTACCATGCATGATTTTTCCTGCCCGGACAATTTTGCCGCCAAAACTCTGGGCTATAACCTGGTGGCCGAGACAGACACCAAGAATGGGAATCAGACCTGAAAAATGTTTGACAACATCAAGGGATATGCCTGCATTTTCGGGGCATCCGGGTCCTGGAGATATGACAATTGCGCCTATATTTAAAGCTTTAATATCATCAATACAAATTGCATCATTGCGAAATACTTTTACATCCACGCCTGTATCAAGAATGTAGTGTTGAAGATTGAATGTGAATGAATCATAATTATCTATTATTAAAACTAACACTTTCTTGCCTCTTTTTTTATATGAAAGCGGTGGCGGTTATATTAATTCAAAAGAAATATATTAAAACTTTATATCATAAAAACCATATTGTTTATATATCTCACGGTATGATTTTAAAATTACCAGGTGATGATTTCATGGAAATATGATAGAGAACAGCTATAAATTTAATTGTATGTTGGATATTAAACAATGTTATTGATTTTTCCACCTGTTGCAAAGCCGTGTGAACCTCCGGCGGGGGTGTCCCTGTTATCTTCTGCCCTGAAAGAACAGGGATTGCCATGCGCAGTCTATGATGCAAATATTGAAGGACTTTTATATCTGATCAATTCAGATATAAAAGCCATTGATTCATGGTCAAAACGGGCATTAAAAAATAGAGAAAAAATTATAAATGATTTAAAAAATCTTAAATTGTATGACAATATGGACAGGTATCACCAGAGAGTTTATGACTTAAATAAGCTTTTATCCATAAGTGTGGATTATAAAAGGTTTAGAATTACCTTAAGCGATTATTCCGACTCAAAACTCTCATCTGTTGACAGCAGATCTTTATTAAAAAGTGCCAAAACATATGGAGAAAATCCTTTTTATGGTTTTTTTGAAGATAAAATAAGAGAGCAGATCCAGGACTCAGATGCACAATATATTGGTATCTCTCTTTGCTATCTTAATCAGGCTCTGGTTAGCTTTGCCCTTGCAGGCTGGATAAAAGATAATTTTACGGGTAAGAAAATTGTAATGGGTGGAGGACTTATATCCTCGTGGATGAGCAGACCTGATTACAAGAATCCATTTCAAAACTTGATAGATCATATGATCAAAGGAGAGGGAGAAAAACCTTTATTAGAGCTTCTCGGTAAAAAAAATATTTTAAAACGCCATTATATTCCTGATTATGACTTTGTTAAAGGCAATCTTTATCTTGCACCTGGAAAGGTTCTGCCTTTTCGTGCATCAATAGGCTGTTATTGGAGTAAATGCAGATTTTGCCCTGAAAAAGTAGAAACACGCCCCTATAGCTCTCAAAAAGCAGTAAAAGTATTGGAGGATCTGAAATCTATTGTTCAAAAACACTCTCCTGATTATATCCATTTTATTGATAATGCTATAACTCCTGCTTTTTTAAAAGCCATGTCAAAGGAACAATTTAAATTTAAATGGTATGGGTTTGTAAGATTTGAAAAAGAATTCATGGATATCAGTTTTTGCCATGACCTTAAGAAATCAGGATGCGATATGTTAAAGCTTGGTCTTGAATCAGGAGATCAGGATGTGCTGGATCAAATGAACAAAGGAACTGATCTTGACAGAGTATCAATTATTCTTGAAAACCTTCATGTCGCAGGAATATTAACCTTTGTTTATCTTCTTTTTGGTACAAGTTTTGAAAATCAGGATGCGGCATTTAAAACCCTTGATTATGTAAAAGCCCATGAAAAATATATTGATTATCTGAACCTGGCAGTATTTAATCTGCCCAGATTCAGTGAAGATGCTGATAATTTGCAAACCCAGGAGTTTTATCATGGAGATCTCTCCTTGTATTTAAATTTTAAACATCCATCAGGGTGGGATAGAAGGCAGGTCAAGCAGTTTCTTGATAAAAAATTTAAAAAACAGATATCTCAACATTCAGGCATTCGTAAAAACCCTGCTTTTTTTTCATCTAACCATGCACTGTTTTTCAAATCACTGCATAATATAAAGGATTAATCATGGAAGCATATGTTCTCTCCACCGGAGATGAGGTTCTTCTTGGTGATATTATTGATACAAACTCCTCTTTTCTTTGCAGCTCGTTAAAGGATATGGGCATTGAAGTTAAAAAGATCATAGCTGTTGGAGATAGCATTAAAACTATTGCTTCAAATATTAAAGATATTTCTGAATTAACTGATATCTGCCTTGTTACAGGCGGTCTTGGACCTACAAAAGATGATTTAACAGCATTTGCCTGCAGCAAGGCAGCAGATGATACCTTAGAGCTTAAATCTGACGCATTAAAATCCATGAAATCATATTTTAAACAAAAGGGGTTTACATTTTTCAAAGATAATGAAAAACAGGCCAAACTTCCCTCAAAGGCCAAAATGATTGTAAATCACAATGGTACAGCACCTGGATTTTATATAAAAATCAATAGATGCCTCTTCTTTTTTATGCCTGGAGTTCCATTGGAAATGAAATTAATGTTTGAAAAACAGATTAAAAAATTATTGGTGAATAATTTTAACCTTAATGACAAGATTTTGATAGAACGGGTAACTGTTTTTGGACTACCTGAATCAAGAGTTGGGTTTTTGTTAAAAGAGTTTGAATATAATTACCCTACAATACGTCTTGGTTTTAGAGCTGATTCTCTTATGGTCGAGGTTAAAATAATTATGTCAGATTCTAATAATAATGCGAACAAAGCCCTGGGGCAGATCAAAGAGGCCAAATTCTGGGTGATGGAGCAACTTGAAAACAGGGTAGTATCAACAAAGGGCCTGACCATTGCCCAGGAAGTCGGGCGCCTGTTGATACAGCAGAACAAAACCCTTGCCATTGCAGAATCATGCACAGGCGGGCTTATTGCAAATATGATGACTGATATAAGCGGCAGTTCTGATTTTTTCCTGTTTTCCGCAGTTACCTATGCCAATGATGCAAAGATAAATATTTTAAATGTTGCCAAAAAAACCATTATTGATCATGGAGCAGTCCATGAACAAACTGCCCTTGAAATGGCACAAGGAGCAAGACAAAAAGCAGGTGCTGATTTTGCAATATCAACAACTGGTATTGCAGGCCCCACCGGTGGAACAGAAGAGAGGCCTGTGGGCATGGTCTGTATTGGTATTGCAGGAGCTGATTTTGCAAAAGCAAAAACCTATAAGTTCAAATATGGTGACAGGTTATTAAATAAAAACATGTTTGCAACAATGGCTTTGGAACTATTAAGACGACACCTTGCCAAATCAGGCCTTTGAATAATATCCCCTTTTATCCAATTGCAACGGAATATGAAAATAAAATTGAACATTATTCAAAGGCCTGATAGTGATTTTATATGAAAAACATTCCATGAGTTTTACTGTTTGGCTTTTTTGCCTGTAGGTTATTGTGTGGCGGTGAATCATACCCGCCACAGGCAGTCGTCAAAGGCTCTGTTTTCAGTCAGGTGCTGTTCTAACTGCACTTAGTGAAGCCACAGGCATAACATTTCATACAACCCTCTTCAAAGGCGACTGTCTGCCCGCATTCCGGGCAAACATCTGATTTAAGTCTATTAACTGGGTGTTTTTTTGTATTCCCATTTCCATTAACCATGTACCTTTTCTCAAGTACCTTGGCAATGGCATCTGGAATAGAATATATAAGTCCGCCTTCCTGGAAAACAGCATGCTCACCTCTGATACCTTTAATTTGATCGATAATCTCCTCCACCTCGACGCCCGATCTTAATGCCAGGGAAATAAGCCTGCCAATTGCTTCTGTCTTTGCCATGGTGGATTTTCCTGATTTGCCTATGGTTGCAAAAAGCTCAAAGGGTCTGTTATTGAATTCAGACACAGTTATATAAAGATATCCCATTCCGGTTTTAATTTTTTGGGTAAATCCCTCAAGGATACTCGGGCGTTTCTGGCCGGCTGATAAAAAATCATTACTATTATCTTTATTCTCTTTGCCGGAAATCGACAGCACCTGGTTGTCTTTGCTTCCATCCCGGTAAATTGTCACCCCTTTACACTTTAATTTAAATGCCTGGTCATAAATATATTTAACATCTTCTCTGGTTGCATCGTGGGGAAGATTGACTGTTTTTGAAACAGCATTATCCGTGTGCCGCTGGAACGCTGCCTGCATCCTTATATGTACCTCGGGCTTGATGTCATGGGCTGTTACAAAGATTGTTCTTAAAGCAACAGGGATGTGTGAATTGCCTTTTGCTGTTCCGTTTTCAGCAACCTGTTCCATCAGCTCCTCACTGTAAAAACCTTTTGCTTTTGAGATTCTTTCAAAAACAGGGTTTACTTCGAGAAGTTTGTCATTGTCCATTACATTTCGAACAAAACTCAATGCAAAAGCAGGTTCAATTCCACTGGAGCACCCTGCAATAATACTCAGGGTGCCTGTGGGAGCAATAGTAGTTGTGGTGGCATTACGCATACGGCCTGTTTCGTCATCTTTGTATATGCTATGTTCAAAATTTAAAAAATTACCTCTGCTTTTTGCCAGCGTACAGGAGGCTGCATGTGATTCTTTTTGCAGAAATGACATGATTTGTTCTGCTGTATCAATGGCATCGTTGGAATCATAGGGCAGATTTAACATAAAAAGAAGATCTGCAAATCCCATGATACCCAGGCCGATTTTCCGGTTTGATTTAACCATCAGTGCAATCTCATCAAGGGGATATTTTGACATGTCAATGGTGTTATCGAGAAAACGAACACTGAGATGTATTGTCTCTTTGAAACTGTCATAATCAATGGCCGGATTACCATCTTTTTCAATCACAAATTTGGTCAAATTGATGGAACCAAGGTTACACGCCTCCATGGGTAAGAGCGGTTGCTCACCGCATGGATTGGTGGATTCAATATCCCCGACCCCAGGTGTTGTGTTATACCGGTTAATTTCATCTAAAAAGATAATACCGGGATCTCCTGTGCTCCAGGCCTGTTTGACCAGCTCCTGATATACGGCCATGGCATTTAATCTGCCTGATACCTCCTGGTTGCGCGGATCAATCAGATCATATTCTGCCTCATCTTGAACCGCAGCCATGAATTTATCTGTAACACCGACTGAAATATTAAAATTATTTAGTTCTGCCTTGTTATTTTTGCATTTAATAAAGGCCATTATATCCGGGTGATCCACACGCAGGACAGCCATGTTCGCTCCCCGCCTGGTTCCACCCTGCTTGACCTGTTCAGTGGCCGTGTTAAAAATTTTCATGAAAGAAACAGGGCCCGAAGCAACACCGCCGGTGGATCCTACTCTGCTGTTTTCAGGGCGTAGCCTGGAAAATGAAAATCCTGTTCCGCCACCGGATTTATGAATTGTTGCTGCATTTTTAACTGCTTCAAAAATATCATTAATACTATCTTTCACAGGAAGCACAAAGCAGGCAGCAAGCTGGCCAAGATCTCTTCCTGCATTCATCAGGGTAGGAGAGTTGGGCAGGAATTTAAACTCAGACATAAGACAATAAAACTTATCTTCAATTGCCTTAAGATCGGCTTTTTTATCATAGTTTTTTTCAGCCTGTGCAATGTGAGCGGCTACTCTTCTAAACATCTGTTCTGGTGATTCACATACCTTACCTGCCTGATCTTTTTTAAGATATCTGCGCTCTAAAACTATTCGTGAATTATTTGATAAAAAATTTATAGCATCATTTGATTTGCTGCGTCTGCTCATATTGAAAGCTCCTGTTTCTATTATTATATCTGAGGCTTAAGATCTTTAATCTGATCTTAAAAGTTTTTATGGATAATATATAAGAATATACCTTATATAGTAATTTGAGAAAAATGCAAGCACAATATATAGATTTTTGAGAATTTTTTAATCAACCCTGCAAGACGGTCATTTCCATTGTGATTTGAAGATGTAAAAAAACTATTGGTATGTGCATGATACAAATATCAATTCATTGCGCTGGAACTAGCCCGTTTTGCAGAAAATTTATATCTATATTGTCAATTAAGATGAACATCAAAACACTTTAAAAACCAGACAATGGATTCAATCTCAAACTCGGTTTGATCTTTTTTGCTTGTCATCTGGTGGTCACCATTTTGATGGATAATCAATTTTTTAGGTTTTTTTGCAGCGTTATAGATATCATGGGCATTGGAAACCGGCACTGTTGTGTCTGCATCACCATGGAAAATAAGTACATTGGAAAGTTGTTTGGCTTTATCTATAAGATTAAAGAGTAGATTTTTTTTAAAAAAGCTCAAGGGCAGAGCAGGGCGTTTATCATTGCCATGCAGGGGGATATTTTCTATTGTACGGCTTTTTACAGGTGCAGAGCAAAGAATCGCCCCACAAAGAGCAATATCCATCTGTAACAGTTGGTTCCAGGCATTAATACAGGTGGCTCCCCCCATGCTGGAGCCGAATACTGCAATATTACTGCTTGTGATTCCAAGATCAAGAACACATTTTACTGCATTGAGATAATCAATTGTCCTTTTTTCTAGGGAGGTCTCTTTGATAAACTCTCCTTGACTTTCACCGCAGCCCCTGTGGTCAAAACGGAAAAAGGCAATATTATTTAGCACAAGAATTCTTGATAGCACCTTCTGTTTTGCAGATTCTTTGGAGCCTTCAAGGCCATGGGAACCCACAACAAGTGGAGGATTGTGAGTGTCTGGCAGATGAAGAATCCCTTTTAGCATCAAACCATCAGAGATAAAATTAATTTTTTGTGGTAAATTTTTCATACCTTGTCTTTATGCCATTTCATCACTATAATATCAAGTTGATATGTAAATATGCCGACCTGTAACACAGCTGAATAAGCTTGGTTGTGGACCAAAGAAATATGTAATCTAAGAATTGGTACAAGATGACAATAAAAAAAAGAAAAGCCTATGAACTGGAAATAATTGACCTTGCCTTTGGGGGTAAAGGATTGGCAAAACCTGACGGGTTTCCGGTTTTTATCGATCAATGTGTTCCCGGTGATATCGTGTTTGCAAAAATTACTAAAAAGAAAAAATCCTGGGCCCAGGGCAAGTTAATCAATATTATCAAACAATCCCCCCTTAGACAGGAGGGTAAATGTCAATATTGTAACTTTTGCGGGGGATGTAAATGGCAGCAGCTTGGCTATGATCTCCAGCTTGAATATAAAAAAAGACATGTTATAGAATCCATTGAGCATATTGGCAGGTTAAAAGATATTCCTGTCAATGATGTTATCCCCTCTGACAGGATATTTGGATATCGAAATAAAATGGAGTTTTCCTGCTCTTCCAAAAGATGGCTTTTGCCTGAAGAGCTTGCAAATCAGGATATTAAAAAAGATTTTGGTATTGGACTTCACGTGCCTGGAACCTTTGATAAGGTTATTGATATAAAGCAGTGTGAGATTATGCCCTCCCTTGGCAACGAGATTTTGGATGATGTCCGAAAATTTATAGTAAAATCAGGCCTGCCTGCCTATCATTTAAGAAATCATGAAGGATTCTGGCGGTTTTTAATGCTAAGGCATTCTGTTGCCTTTGATACATGGATGGTGAATATTGTCACCAGAGAGAAAAACCATGATGTGGTTCAGGAACTTGCTGATATACTGGCAAAAAAGTATCCTGAAATTGCATCTGTAATGAATAATATCACCGATGCTAAATCAGGAGTTTCCATTGGCAAAGAGGAAATCTGTCTTTATGGCAAAGATTATATAAAAGAAAAACTGGGGAAATTTGAATTTAAAATTTCTGCCAACTCTTTTTTCCAGACTAATACAAGAGCTTGTGAAAAATTATATGGCAAGGTTGCAGAATTTGCTGCATTAAAGGGCAATGAAATTGTAGTGGATCTCTATTCTGGCACCGGAACCATACCGATCTGGCTTTCAGGTCAGGCTAAAATGATATATGGCATTGAGATTGTAAAAAGTGCTGTTATTGATGCAAAACTTAATGCCAGGCTCAATGGGATTGAAAACTGTGAATTTCTTGAAGGTGATATAAAAGATGTTCTGCCTCAATTGAAACAAAAGTTTAAAAAAGAGTTAAAACAAAATATTGACATCATGATTATTGATCCTCCAAGGGTTGGAATGCACAAAGATGTTGTAAAGCAGGTTCTTTCCATTGCTCCTGGAAAGATTGTCTATGTGTCGTGTAATCCTGCAACTCTTGCACGTGATCTTGAAATGCTGGCGACTGAATATGAAATCAGCCAGATTCAACCTGTGGATATGTTTCCACATACATATCACATTGAATCTGTGGCACTGCTTCACAGATTGTAAAAAAATACCAATTTTTTCATTTTTATATCGACAGGCTGTTACATAATGCAAATTTTTCCAACGCTGAACTTGGGAAAATTGGGGTTGTGTCACAGCTTGTCAAAAGAATTATTTAATTATTGTTCTGATTATCCACGGGCTCTGAAAAAAGACAGCTTAGAATGATCATATCGTCTTCTCTCTCTCTTTTAATATTATATGGCAGATTATGGAATAATTTTTTCATGCCGGTGTTTTCAGGAGAAGTATAGGCCACAAGCCCTTTAATTCCATTATCAATAGCTGCCCTTGCAAGTTTTTTCTGGAGGATTTTAGCAATGCCCATGCCCTGGTATTCCCTTGAAACTGAAAAGGCAATTTCAGCCATATTAACTATGGAATTTCTGAAGTATTCACCAACGGCAATTATTTTTTCAAAACCGACATCTCCAATGGTTGCAACAATGGTCAGGTCATTGATATAATCAATCTCAAAGGTCGTATCAATCTGATCATGGGCAAAACTCTTTTTTTCATGGAAGAATCTTGAAACAATATCCCCGCGATTCATTGTATAATAGTGTTCCTGGATACTTCTTTCATCAATTGGCTTGGCAGGTCGAAACATTATGGGAATCTGATTGATCTTTATGGTTTCCTCATATTTTAACGGATAAACTCCTTTAATCGCCTGCTTGAATTTTCTTCCAATATCAATGAGATCAAGCTCCTTGGCTTGGGAAAAGAGCTCATCCCTGAAATTAGGGTGGGCAATGCTGATTAAAGCCATGGCTCTCTCCTGCAGGGTTTTACCAAAAAGGTTTACCACACCGTATTCTGTTGCAACATATTGAACATCACCCCTTGGGACTACCACAGCAATCTCAGATAAACTTGGAATGATGCGGCTTTTTTGATCGTTATCCGAGGTGGATGTCATGATCAGGATGGATTTACCTCCCTTTGACATGGCTGCCCCCCGGGTAAAATCAAGGAGCCCGTTAATACCTGTATAATTATTATAGGGCAGGGCATCTGCTGCAACCTGACCTGTTAAATCTATTGCCATGGCAGTATTTAAAGAGATCATGGCATTATGTCGGGCAATGATGGAAGGGTTATTTATATAGTCTGAAGGATGAAATTCTATGGAGGGGTTATCATCAAGGAAATCATAGAGAATTTTTGATCCCACAGCACTGCCTGCAACAAGTTTCCCATTATTGAAACCCTTTTGTTTATTTGTGATAACACCCATGGCAAAAAGCTTCATAAGCCCGTCGGTCAGGTACTGGGAGTGCACCCCAAGATCATTCTTTTGGGCAAGACAGACCATGACAGCTTCGTTAGTGACTCCTATGGTTGTTTGAAGGGTGGAACCATCATCAATTAAGCGTGATATGTGCTTTGCAACGGTATTAGCTGTTTCCGATTCAGGAAGAGGCTGTATGGTTAAAAGTTCTTCTTTATGTTCAACAATATAGTCCACATCATTGACATGGATAAAGCTGGTGCCAAGAACCCTTGGCATGTTTGGATTGGTCTGGCAGATTACAATGTCAGCAGATTCACAGGCAGCAAGTGTTATATCCACAGAGACTCCAAGACTCATCCATCCAAAATCATCTGGTGGGGAGGCCTGTATCAGAGCGGCATTTAAAGGAATCATTCTTGATTTAAACAGATGGGGTATCTGGGAGAGGTTGATTGGCGTAGTGAATCGTTTATTTTTTTTAATTCTCGTTGAAGAGGCTGATCCAAGATAAAATGTTCTGATATTAAATTGTCGGGAGTGGGAACGGTTGGCAATCAAAGTTAAAGGCCCTGTTTCAATACATAACAATCTTACTATTTCAAGATCTGTGAACCTGAT
This sequence comes from Desulfobacula sp., assembly GCA_029940235.1. Classification (GTDB taxonomy): domain Bacteria; phylum Desulfobacterota; class Desulfobacteria; order Desulfobacterales; family Desulfobacteraceae; genus Desulfobacula. The sequence continues at coordinate 14,358 of JAOZRI010000021.1, forward strand.
GGAGGTGTTGGATAATTCATTGACAAGATGTTGAGGCTCTCCACAGGAAGAACCTATAAAGACTCTTTGTCCTGGCTTGATATGTTTTAACGCCTTTTTAGCGCTGGTTCGTTTTTCAATATAGTTGTCAGCCCAGTAAAGTGTTTTTGGCATCTAATAGACCTCCATTATAGTTTATACGAAAGTATTACGCTTTGAGTTGTGAGGTATAAAAGCCAGCTATATTTTTTTCACAACTCATACCCTTATTATGGACTATAAAAACTACAAGCCGCCCATAGTCAATAGTAATTACATGGTATATTAACACGAAAACATAAGTTTGTTTAACTTTTTTTAATTTTCCCTTGTGGTAGTCGATGGTTTACGGTATTAATCTTCTTAATTGATAAACTAATGAATTACATTCAAAAAATAATGAGGAATTTATGGGTATATATGAACGTAAACAACGGGAAAAGGCTCAAAGAAAAGTAGAGATTATTAATGCTGCGCGAAAAATCTTCTCCCATAAAGGATTTAACTCAGCTACAATGGAGGAGATCGCCCTGGAAGCTGAATTGAGCCCTGGCACTCTATATTTGTATTTTAAGAACAAAGAAGAGTTGCATACATCCCTCTCCATTGAAATTCTAAAATACCTGACAGATGAAATTCAAAAAGTTGTTCCACTTGAGATTTCAGTGGAGGAAAAAATTGATAAATTTCGTGATGTCTTTATTGATGTATATGAATATGATTCAAATATCTTAATAAACCTGTTTCATCTCCAGTCCGGTGAAACACTTAAAAATCTCTCCGGCGAGGTTTTAAGGCAGATTAAGATCTATTCCACCATGGCCCATGGAGCAATCATTGATGTTGTAAAACAGGGTATTGAACAAGGCGTTTTTGTTGATGAAAATCCAGTAGCTCTGGCAGATATTTTATGGGCATCCTATGGCGGTATTGTCCTTTGGGTTGACTCTAAAAGGCGCCTGGATGACCAGAAAGATTTTGTCAAGTCTACAATTAAAATAGCATTTAAGATAATCAACAAGGGATTGAGAAAAACATAAATCAGCCATTGAATGGCATTTAGTTTTATTAAACTAAATCAATTGAACAATTTTGTTTCTCTTTTATCTTGTATCCTGCACAGCCTCAAAGATCAAAAACATATTTATTTTAGATTTGAGAGAATATCTTTAGCTTCTCTATAACCTTCAAACTCTTTGTCAATTTTCAGGGCCTGTTTTAAATATTTTTTGGC
>JAOZRI010000232.1 GCA_029940235.1 Desulfobacula sp.
TATAAATAATTTATATTGTTTGAATTTACTATTGAAATTACCGGGTTGTCTATTGTAAGGTGGTTAAACATACTGTTTTCGATCATTACTTTTTTTTAAATTTTAAAAAAGAGGTTTTTATGTTCGGTCATGAATCAAAACAATCGGCTCAGGATATCCTTAAAAAAGAGACTGGTGAAATCAGGACTCTGCAGAAGTTTGAGCATTGGATGGTTTATGTAATTGCAATATCATGGGCATTGTTCCAGCTTGCCCTTGCTGATCTTATCCTGATAAACTCCACCTATGAAAGGGCAATCCACCTTGCATTTGCAATATCACTTCTGTTTTTGACCAACCCTTTTATTAAAAAACCTCTAAAAAAATTACGTTTTTTATCTGCCACAACCCATATACCTATCATAGATTATATTCTTGCCATTACAGCAGCATGTTCAGCACTCTATCTTGCCGTTGATTATGAAGGGATCGGTATGCGCCTTGGCACACCTTTGCCAAGAGATTTAATCTTTGGTGTTTTGCTTGTAGTACTGCTTCTCGAGGCTGCCAGAAGAATCATAGGGCCTGCTCTGACTATCATTGCCATGGCTTTTACAACATATGCTTTTTTTGGACCGTATATGCCTGATTTCATGGCATTTAAAGGAGTCTCCCTGACAAAATATCTGAGTAATATAACCCTTTCTACAGAGGGTATTTATGGCATTCCCCTTGGTGTCTCTTCCTCAATTGTATTTCTTTTTGTGCTTCTTGGTGCTCTGTTGGACAAGGCAGGTGCCGGACAATTTTTTACAAACCTTGCCCTCTCTTTTCTTGGCAAATACAAAGGGGGTGCTGCCAAAGCTGCTGTTGTGGCAAGCGGTGCAACGGGACTTATTTCAGGTTCCAGTATTGCCAATATTGTTACCACAGGTCCTTTTACCATCCCTTTAATGAAAAAAATCGGGTATCCTGCAAAAAAGGCTGCAGCAATAGAAGTTGCTTCAAGCACCGATGGCCAGCTTATGCCGCCCATTATGGGCGCTGCAGCTTTTATAATTGCAGAGTATGTTAATGTGCCATATCTTGCAGTTGTTAAAGCTGCAGCCATACCAGCTTTTGTCTCATATTTCGGGCTTTTCTGTATTACTCATCTTGAAGCTTCCAAACTTGGGATAAAAGGTCTTGCCCCAAAAGATATTCCCAATTTTCTTAATACTTTAAAATCAGGATTACACTATCTTATTCCCATAGGAGTTCTTCTTTATGAACTGATCTACAAAAGGCATACGCCGGGACTGGCAGCCTATAAAGCAATTATTTTAATTTTTATAGTTATTTTTTACCAGGAGATCAGGCACTCTTTTAAAGAAGAAAAAAGTATTCTCTGGGCTGTCAAAAGTGGTTTTAAAATCATATTTGACGGTTTGGCAAAGGGTTCAAAAAACATGATGTCTGTAGCACTTGCCTGTGCAGCAGCCGGGATAATTGTGGGTATTGTCAATATGGGGATAGGCGGGATGATTTCAGATGTTGTTGAATATCTTTCCCGTGGTAACCTTTTTCTCTTGCTTTTAATAACCGCCATGGCAAGTCTTCTCATCGGAATGGGGCTTCCCACAACTGCAACATATATTGTAATGGCGTCTTTGACTGCACCTATTATTGTGACTGTGGGAGGAAGCTATGGATATGTTATACCAATAATGGCAGCCCACCTTTTTTGTTTTTATTTTGGCATTCTTGCCGATGATACACCACCTGTGGGTTTAGCCGCATATGCGGCCTCTGCCATTGCAGAATCAAAACCAATCCCCACGGGTATTCAGGGCTTTTTATATGATATCAGAACTTCTGTGATAGCATTCATGTTTATAGTTAATCCAGACCTGATCCTGCATAATATCAATTCATGGCCCCAGGCTCTATTAATATTTTCCATGGCTCTGGTTGGGATGTCGTGTTTTGAATGCTGTGCCCAGGGCTGGTTTTTGATAAGGATAAAATGGTATGAAATTCCACTGCTCCTTGCAGGCGCCTTTGCCTTGTTTCACCCGGGTGCCATTGCATCATTACTGGATATTGAGCAAGCCTATAAATATTATCTTTTTCCACTTGGTTTTATTTTTTACGGAACAGTTTTTATTTCTCAAAAATTCAGAATGATGAAAGAGGTTTGACGCAACAATCTGTTTTAGTATCCATTGTGTGATTTACATGAAAGAGCAAGATAAGAATTTGTATTTTTTCTTGTTTTGGTTTCTGTCCTTCAGGGTACGCGTGAGCTTTAGGTTAGGTTCTGCCCTTCAGGGTATTGTGGGTAAATCTTGGTGAACGATCAAGTTTGCCTATGGCAGTTAGTCCAGATTACGTACAGGCAGAACTCTGTAAGCTTTGTGCTTTGAAATTCTGTCAGTATAGGAGTATCCCCTATGAAAATTGAAAAGCCTTGCAGAAATAGATTCAATTTCAGATGCCCAGAGCCATCCACAGGTAAGTTCAAATACTAAGTTGATTTTTACTTCCTGCCCGCAGTTTGTTTCATATCTATTATTTTTATCATAAAGCGTTTTGAGTTCATCAATAGTGGGTAATCTCCAGTTGTCATAGCTGTTTGGAAGTGTATATGGAAAAGTATATTTCACCCATTTTTGAGCCTGTCTCCAGTTAATATTTCCCTGGTTATCTGTTTTAGCCCACATAAGATTTAACATTGTATCTGTTATTGTACCATCGGCATTGTCAACAAAACGTTCCTGAGCATGGATATAATTAAAAGGGGTAAAAAGAAATAATAATACAATTGAGAAAAAAATTGATACTGCTGAAAATTTATTCATATACTTATCCTCATATTAATGTCAATAAGCTCAACAATACATCTTCTTAAAAAGATGTTAATGGATTATTGGGTTAAGGTCAATAACAATTATATAACAATTATTGGGTTTTTAATGCAGCACTTGATTTTGTTATGATTTTGACCACCGTGAGCAGAAATGACACAATCTGAAAAATTTTAACATTCAAATCATCTTATAGATTACGCCTCCCCAAGTCAGACCAGCCCCTAATCCAAAAAACATAATTGTATCTCCTGGTTTTACCATTTGTTTTTCTATAAGCTCGTCAAAAGCAATGGGGATTGTTGCAGCAGTTGTGTTACCATATTGTTGAATATTGTTGTACATCTTTTTTTCTGGAATTTTCATCCACTCCCTGAAAGCTTCGTTGATCCGTAAGTTGGCCTGATGGGGTATAAACATATCAATATCCTCAATAGACATCTTTGCTTTTTTCAGCAATGCATCAGCTAATTTCGGCAAGAGGGTGACTGCAAGCTTGAACACTTTTTTGCCATCCATATAGGGAAAATGTTCTCTGTTTTCTATAATGGTTGTACTGATAGGTTTACCTGATTTGTTGGCTGGCAAACCAAATTTTAAAGCCTTTGAATATTTTCCATCAGCATGTAGAATCGAAGTAATAAATCCAATATTATCTGTTGTTTCTAATGCTTCAATACAGGTAGCTCCAGCGCCGTCTGCAAATATTATGGCTGTATCTCGGTTAGCAGTGGTAAGTTCTATGTACCTGCTTTGGTACTCGGCTCCAACCAGTAAAATTTTCTTTGCCTTTTCACTTCGAATATAGGCATCGCAGAGCTCAAGTCCATGTAAAAAACCAGTACACTGTTGGCGGATATCAAGTGCCGGTACATTTTTGGCACCCAGCTTATTTTGTAAAAGAGTTCCGGAACCAGGGACATTTACATCAGGAGTCATAGTGGCAAATACAATCAGATCTAATTCATCTGGATTCCAATCTGCCCTTTCCAGAGCTATATTAGCTGCATTCAAAGCTAAATCAGAGGTACCAATGTCATCACCTTCCGTTACCCAATACCTGGCTTCGATCCCGGTTCGCTGTACAATCCATTCGTGAGTTGTGTCCATAAATTTGGTTAACTCATGGTTTGTAACATGTCTATCTGGTACATATCTGCCACTGCTCTTTATTATTGTTCGTATCATCACTTGAATCCCTATATTCAACCAGTATTAAATTAGATCCAATGGATCTTTCCAAAAAATACTGAGTTATATTCTAGTCTATCTTAATTAATATTAAAATTTGATAAAAACAATAGAAATTTTAAAACTGACTGTTCAACTTACTGTATAAAATTTTATCTTTCATCTATAATTAAAACCGTGATTATGAAAACAATTCGAGTATATGAAATAAAAGTAAAATCTGTCAGA
>JAOZRI010000233.1 GCA_029940235.1 Desulfobacula sp.
ATGTGTCAGATATAAAAATCTTGCTGCCCTGGTCATTGCCACATACATTAAGCGTCTCTCTTCAAAAAGCGCATTATCACCTGCATCAATGGATCGCCAATGGGGGAAAAGGCGCTCTTCACACCCAACAATAAATACAACATCATATTCCAGCCCCTTGGCTGAATGAATGGTTAAAAGAGAGACTCCCGCAGAATCAGATTCATCTTCATCATCCTTGTCTTCTCTGATCAAAGCTGCCTCTTCAAGATATTCCAGAAGATCATCCTTTGCCCGAGCATTATAGATCAACTGCTCAATATTCTCTTTTTTTGAAATAAATTCATTTTTAGTTTTTGTTTTTTTCTTTAGGTATTCAACATACCCGGTTTTATCCATGACAACTTCCATGGCTCTTGCAGGAGCAAGGTCTCTGATCTCGTCGATAATTTCAAGAACCTCGGATAAATTTTCATGAATTTTTTTAGTTAAAATCCGATCTTTTATCATGATCCTTGCAGCATCCTGCAGGCTTGTGCCTTCAGTTCTCATGGCTGCTATTTTTTTAATCATGGCAGGCCCTATTCCCCTCTTTGGTGTATTGACAATACGTTCAAAGGAGACATCATCATTGGGAAAAAATGAAGCACTTAAATAGGAGTTGATATCAAGGATTTCCACTCTTTCAAAAAATCCCTGGGAACCCCTTAAATGGTAAGGCACTCTATACGCTCTGAAAATTTTTTCAAATAAAAGCGAACAGAATTTTGTCCTGTAAACCACTGCTATTTTATCAAGGCTTATTCCCTGGCCATGGCGGTTTAAGCCCATGATTCTCTTTGCCACCCATTCAGCCTCGTGGCTGTCTGCTGTAAAATCATAAATCTCGATTACACCGCCTTTTTTATTGGAAAAACATTTTTTATCCATTTTATCGGGGTTGTAATCAATCAAATCATTTGCAGCCTGGACAATCTCATGGGCTGATCTGTAGTTTTCTTCAAGCCTGAAAATTTTTGAATTTTTATATTTTTGTGGAAAATCGAGGAAATGGTTAATATTGGAACCTCTGAACCCGTAAACAGCCTGCCAGTCGTCTCCAACACAAAAAAGATTCTGATGCTCTCCAAGGAGAAGGTTTGTTAAATCCTCCTGAAGGTTATTGGTATCCTGGTATTCATCCACAAGGATATAGGAAAAATATTTTTGATAATACTCCCTGATACTGGCATTATTTTTTAAAAGATCTCTGGTTTTTAAGAGTATATTATCAAAATCCACGCTGTTCATCTCTTTTAAACGCTCTTCATACTGTGCAAAGAGATCGTCAATTTTAACGGCAAAAAAACTTGTCTTTAAATCAAAATATTTTTTTGGATTACCAAAGTTTTTAGCCCTTGAGATCATGGACAAAATTTTATTGGCATGTTTTTTTTCAATATTATTTTTTACGCACAACTCTTTTATCAATTTCTGCTGCTGATAAACTGAGAATACCAATATGGGGGATGTGTACCCTGCAGCCTCACAATGGCGTTTTAAAATCATAAGACACGCTGAATGAAAGGTTCTTACCCACTGGAATGCCTGGAATCCAAGGTTTGTCATATCCATGAGCCTTGATTTCATCTCCCCTGCTGCTTTATTGGTAAAAGTGATGGCAAGAATCCTTTTGGGATCATGGCCATTCTTCACAAGGTGTGAAAATTTGGCTGTCAAAGTTCTGGTCTTACCAGAACCGGCTCCCGCAACAACAAGTGCCGGGGAGCCGGTATGATTTACTGCGTCCTGCTGTGGTACCGATAACTCCATAAATTATTTTTAAATAGGATCATTGCAACATTTTGTTTCAATATGCCGAAATGATCCTACTATATCTCCTTGATAATTTTGCTTAAAACAGACTCTATTTCATTTCGTATTTCATTTAATCTTTTTTCACTCAGAGCTTCAAAGCGAAGAACAAGAGCCGGCTGTGTATTGGAAGCTCTTACAAGCCCCCACCCATCATCATACAGTGCCCTCAAACCGTCAATATCAATTACATTTTGTCTCTCTTTAAAGTGGGCAACAATTTTATCCACCACACTGAATTTTATTTTATCGGGACACTCCACACGCAGTTCCGGTGTTGTAAAGGTTTGAGGAAGATCCTTTAGGAGTTCATCAACACCCTTGCCTGTATCAGCCATGATTTCAAGAAGGCGGCAGGTGGCATAAAGGGCATCATCAAATCCAAGATATCTGTCCTTGAAAAACATATGCCCGCTCATCTCTCCTGCAAGGGCTGCATTCTCCTCTTTCATCTTTTTCTTGATCAAAGAGTGCCCTGTCTTCCACATAATGGCATTTCCACCATGTTTTTTTATATCATTATACATGACCATGGAGCATTTAACTTCTGAAATAAAGGTGGCCCCGGGATCACGTTCAAGGATTTCCCTGGCATATATAATCATTAACTGGTCACCATAGATTATTTCACCATTTTTATCCACAACACCTATTCTATCAGCATCTCCATCATAACCAACTCCAAGATCAAGTTGATTTTCTTTTACAAGCTTTATCAAATCCAGCATGTTTTTTTTCTGGGTGGGATCAGCTTCATGGTTGGGAAACCTTCCATCCATATCACAATAGATATCGTGCACTTTGCATCCAAGCTCTTTTAAAACCGGAAGAGCTGTAATTCCTCCAGTTCCATTACCTGCATCAATCCCAATTTTTATTGGCTTTTTCAGATTAATATTATCTAAAATATACTCTTTATATGGCGTGATTACATCCTCTTTACTGACCTTACCACTACCCTGGACAAACTGCCTGTTTTCCACAATAATCCGAATATCCTGCAATCCCTGGCTGTGAATGGAATCTGTACCGCTTAGCAGTTTAAACCCATTGTATTCAGGTGGGTTATGGCTTGCAGTTACCATGGCACCCCCCTGAAGGTTCAAGTGATGTATGGAAAAATAGAGCACTGGTGTCGGACAGATCCCAATATCGATGACATCACATCCTGTGGAAATAATTCCCTGGATAAATAGTTCTGAAAATTTTTGAGAGGTCAGCCTGCAATCCCTTGCAACAGATACATTTTTTTTATTCTGCTTGTTTAAAAGAGTACCGTAAGCCTTACCAATGTCTATTACATCCTCATCTAAAAGATCCTTACCTGCGATACCGCGTATATCATATTCTCTGAAAATTTCAGGATTCATAAAGCCTCCTTTTTGCATATAAAAGCTTATTTAAATATTGTTCACTTCTCTTTTTCTGCCATGGATGTTGATAACTACACGCAGCCCACAACATCTATATAATTTTTGATAAAATAACTAAAGACCCAATAATCCAGCAATAGGGAGCAAACAGGTGAAACCTGCCGGAATGGACCAATGTCAAAAGTATTTTTAAGGCAATCAAACCAGTTATAAATGATGCAATTGTAGCATATATTGTCACAGAGTCAATGCTGATACCGCTAACCATCATATCTTTTATACTCAAAACCTGGGCGCCCAGGATTGCAGGAATTGACAAAAGAAATGAAAATTTAGCAGCTTTATGCCGGTCAAGCCCGAGAAACATGCCTGTTGCAATGGTGGAACCTGACCTGGAGATACCCGGGATGACAGCAATTCCCTGGACAATTCCAATCAAAAGAGCTTTTTTAATACCAAGTACAGACTTTTTGCTGCCACTATAATAATAACCCCTTGAAATCCACAAAATTGTTCCTGTCACAATGAGCATACATCCCACAAGAATCTTTGATGTAAACAAAATATGTTCAAACTGTTTTAAACCAAGTCCAATAAGTGCAGTTGGTATAGAACCAATAATGATCACTCCTGCCATTTGGAGATTTTCATCTTCTTTAAACAGAAAAACAACAGGTTTGAATAAAACTGCCTTTAATAAAAATCTAACTACAGAGGTCAACATTGCCATGATATCAGAAGCATAAATCACAAGCACAGCAAGAAGAGTTCCCATGTGAACACTTATATCAAATACAAGCTGTGACTGTGTAATGCCAAAAAAAATCTGCCCAAGAACAAGATGCCCTGAACTGCTTACTGGCAAAAACTCTGTCAGTCCCTGTATAATTCCAAGAATGATTCCCTGATAAATTTCCATATTTTTTTAATCAATTTATGATAAATAAACAGCCCTCGTATATAATTTGTAGGTCAAAATTGCAAGATCTTATAAAAAAAGGTTGATTTTATGCCTGCCTTTTTGTAATAGACTTAGAT
>JAOZRI010000234.1 GCA_029940235.1 Desulfobacula sp.
TCTGGACAAGATCTGGTTTGAGTGTTCCACCATTAAATAAAATAAAATCAGGCAAAGGTTCTTTAAAAAGAGTTTTCTTAACCTCATCCCTGTGGTTTTCCAGGAACTTTATGATATGTTTTGTCACTGCAGACTCTTTTTCAAGTGGAAGTCCAAAATCTGTAATTTCTCTTCCAGTATCAATATTGAAATTTGCATCAGGTTCAACATAGGGATAGAATTTATCAAGCAGTATTGTTTCAACATCTTCTTTTGTTAAATCTGCTGCAAGGGTTCCTGCAATCAAAGAACGGCCTTCTCCCTTTATTGTTATCCTTACTGAAGAGACACCTTGATCAAGTATTTTTTCCTTGGCTTCTCTGCATTGATAACACAAGGTTTTTAACTTATCTAAAGTTAAATTTGTCTTGGATTTTGATCCGGCTTTAAAATGGGATTCAACTTTTCTTGCCAGGGCAAGATCAATATTATCTCCACCAAGTATTAAATGATCACCAACGGCAATCCGTTCAAATCTCGGGCTGCCCTTGGACTCTCTAAGACTGATCAGACTAAAATCTGTTGTTCCGCCGCCAACATCACAAATTAAAATCAAATCATCGGGTTTAACTCTGTTCTGCCAGGTATTCTCATGGTTAATCAGCCAGGAATAAAAAGCAGCAAGGGGTTCTTCAAGAAGCGTGACATCAGAGCCAAATCCTGCGTTTTTTACAGCGTCAATTGTTAATTGTCTCGCTTCTTCATTAAAGGAAGCTGGAACAGTAATAACTACAAATTGATTTTCAAGGAATTTGTCTTCATCCTTTACATCATGGTTCCAGGCATTTTTGATATGCTTTAAATAGAGGGAAGTGGCTGTCACAGGTGAAACTTTATCAAAACCCTGTGAGCCCCAGGGTAAAATTTTTGCTTTTCTATCAGCTTGTGGATTACAAAGCCAGCTCTTTGCTGAAGAGACAAGTCTCGAAGGTATCTTAGCACCATGATCCCGGGCAAAGCTTCCTGCAAAAATATCATGATCTTTTTTCCAGGGATGCTTTAAAACTTTTGATGATATATCATAATCACCTGGAATATATAAAAAAGAGGGTAAAACCGGAATCCTTGTGAATTCACCATGACCGGTCAGCTGGGGAACGTTAAAAACCTTTATCAGACTCTTTTTTTCAACATTTTTTCCATTAAATGATTCATCAGCTTCTAATGATGCAAGGTCAACATATGATACAGCACAATTGGTTGTTCCAAGATCTATTCCTATAACATATTGCTTATCTGTAAAATCCAAATTAAATCCCTACTGAATTTCAATTTCTGCAGGCATAATAATTGTTGAATCCTGAATATCAGATAATTTTGGAATCTCTCTTTTGCCGGCTTTCCAGCCACGATGTTTTACAACACCTTCAAAGGGCGGATCGCCTGCAACATTGCCTATCAGCTTAATTGAATCGATATCAAAGCCTGCTTCAACCATTAATTTCTCGCCTTCTTCATTCTCCACAACCGGTTTTAAATTAATATATTTTTTTACTGTTTTTTTACAATCTTCCTGGACACTGCGCACGGCTGCACCAATCTGTTCATCATCATATAAACTTAAATCTTCATCAAAAAAGTCCAGAAGCCGCCCATCCCGCTGTAATATTGATAAACTATGCAGAAACAAACGCCTTTTTCGCTCCTGTTCAATTTTTTGATCTACAAAATCTTTTTTGGTTTTCTTTTTTGATTTGCCACCATGAACATTGCCTTGCACATTCAGGATTTCTTTTGCATAAAAATTTTTTAAAAACATCCATAATATCAATCCCATCAGAAGGAACAAAAATAAAACCATGGGTACTACCCATGTATAAAAATGGTTAGATATTATTTGTAAACTCTCCATGGTATTTGATATATTTTTTATTAAAATATCATTGTCAAAAGCTTCATTAAATTTAATCTGTAACCAGTTTATTCCCTGATAAATCCCGGCATTCACACCTGCAGCCATGAGCAGCATAAATATTGTAATTATCCAAAAAGATTTTTTTGAATACTTTTTCAAATCTGCCAATTTTAACTCTCCATTACATTCATATAGCTGCCACGGGCAGGTTTAGTCTCTATTGCTTATCTACCCGCAACTTTAGTTTAAAAAAATTATATCGTCGCAATTACTTGCTTACAAAAATAAAAAAGCCATACTGTATCCGGCAGTATGGCTTAATAAAATAACTCAAAATTGACCTTTTTCAAGCTTAGCGAAACATTTTGACTCGTAAATAGTAATAATTAGCCAACAACTCTTTTTTAGCCACACTTCCAAAACCATGCAAACCCTTGCTATTAGCTGGTCGGGATGAGAAGATTCGAACTTCCGACCCCAGCGTCCCGAACGCTGTGCTCTACCAGACTGAGCCACATCCCGACTGACAAAAACCAAATGTTACACAGAAAACTATAACGTGTCTAATTGATAATCTTCTCTTTTATTATTGTTGCTTCCCTGCCAGGCCCAACCGAAACAATTTTTATTTTTACATTACAGAGCTTTTCAACCCTTGCAAGATATTTTTTTGCATTTTCAGGCAAATCATCAAACTTGGTAATTCCTGTAATATCCTGTTTCCACCCGGGATGACTCTCATATACCGGAACACACTCCTGTAAAGTTTTAATTTCTGCAGGAAAATCTTGAACTATATTCCCATTGTGTTCATAACCTGTACAAATTTTAATTTCATCAAGAACATCAAGAACATCAAGTTTTGTAATTGCAAGACCAGTAAGGCTGTTTAACCTGACAGCATTTCTAAGCACCACCATATCAAGCCACCCACACCGTCTTTTCCTTCCTGTGGTGGCACCAAACTCTGAACCGGTTACCTGAATTTTATCTCCGATTTCATCAAACAGTTCCGTGGGAAAAGGGCCTGCTCCAACTCTTGTAGTATATGCTTTTACAATTCCTATAATTTCATTTAGATTGGCAGGGCCGACACCTGATCCATTGGCTGCATTCCCTGATACAACAGAAGAGGATGTAACAAAGGGATATGTTCCATGTTCTATATCAAGATGGGTTCCTTGAGCTCCTTCAAACAAAATTGTTTTATTATTATTAATTCCATCAAACAATATAACGGAAACATCTGCAATATAAGGCAATAACTGATTTCTAATCTGTTCAAATGAATTTATTACAGTCTCGGGATCAATGGTCTGGGTTTTAAAATAATTTTTAAGATAAAAATTCTTCTCTTCAAGAATACCTCTTACCTTCTCTTTAAAAAGATCAAAATCAAGAAGATCACAAAATCTTACTCCTCTTCTTGTGGCTTTGTCTTCATAACAAGGACCAATGCCCCTGCCTGTGGTTCCAATCTTCTTATCACCCTTGCTTGCTTCCCTGGCACTGTCAATGAGTTTATGATATGGCATAATGATATGAGCTCTATTACTGATTTTAAGCATTGCTGGAGACGCATCAATATCATTTGACAATAAATATTCAATTTCTTCCAAAAGAACAAAGGGGTCAACAACAACACCATTACCAATGAAACATTTTTTCTGCTGTATAATACCTGAAGGAATCAGATGGCTGATAATTTCTTTACCATCCACAACCATTGTATGGCCAGCATTGTTGCCGCCTTGAAATCTTACAACATAATCTGCATGTTCGCTTAATAAATCAACGATTTTACCTTTGCCTTCGTCTCCCCACTGGGTACCCACAATTACCGTGTTTCCCACTATTTACTCCTTTTATCTTTAAAAAAACTTTTCATAATCTGTCTTGTTTTCTCTTTGCATATCCCTGATACAATTTCAGGGTTATGATTTAATCTCTTGTCATCTGCCATGGTGTATAATGAATGTACAGCGCCCCATTTTACATCACTTGCACCAAAAACAACACGTTTAATCCTGGCATGAATAATAGCACCCATACACATAATGCACGGCTCAATAGTAACGTACAAAGATGTGTTAATCAATCTGTAATTTTTCACACTCCTGCATGCCATGCGTATGGCATTTATTTCAGCATGGCTGGTGGGATCATTGGATGAAATCGGGCTATTATAACCATATCCAATAACTTTGCTCTCTTCATCAACAATCACTGCACCAACAGGGACTTCATTGACCTTAGCAGCCTTGCCAGCTTCCTTAATAGCAAGATTCATATAAAAATCATCATTCATAATCCAGCTTATTCCAACGCACCTTT
>JAOZRI010000235.1 GCA_029940235.1 Desulfobacula sp.
ATAGTCAGCTGCCTTGCTTTTATTACCACCTGCAAGCTCCAGGGCTCTTTTAAGATATCCATGTTCAATGGTTGACAGAATTTTATCAAGATCAACACCCTGTTCTACATCGTCTAAATCAAATCTTTGGCCTGCAATACCTTCCACCCATCTGCGTTTTTTATGCATGGAGATGGTAAGACTTTCAGGCAGGATAATATTTGTTGATGAGAGTGCCACACTTCGCTCTATTAAATTTTCCAGCTCTCTGACATTGCCTGGAAAACTGTATTTATTTAAAAAATCAATGGCATAGGAAGAGAGTTTGGCAATATCTTTTTTCATCTGCTTTGAATATTTTTTGGTAAAATGTTTGGATAAAAGCTCTACATCTCCTTTTCTGTCCCGCAAAGGAGGAACCTTAATGGGAACAACATTGAGCCTGAAAAAAAGATCTTCCCTGAAATTACCCTCTATGACTTCCTGCTCAAGTCTTTTATTGGTGGCAGATATAATTCTTACATCGACATCTATCTCTTTTGTTCCGCCAACGGGTTTAAAAGAGGTCTCCTGAACAGCACGCAACAGTTTAACCTGTAAAATCGGAGACAATTCACCAATTTCATCAAGGAAAATGGTTCCTTTGTTTGCAGCTTCAAAAAGCCCTTGTTTATCACTTACAGCTCCTGTAAAAGAGCCTTTGACATGACCAAAAAATTCACTCTCTATTAAAGTATCTGGGATGCCGCCGCAATTTACAACAACAAAGGGCTTATCTTGCCTGTCTGAATTATCATGTATTGCCCTTGCAATTAACTCTTTTCCAGTACCACTTTCCCCTGAAATTAACACATTGGTTTTTGTGGGAGCAATCTGCTTTATCCTGTTATATATGGCCAGCATACCAGGGCTGTGGCCAATAATGGAGTTAAAATGTATATTGTCCTTAAGCTCCAAAGATGTATGCTCTTGCTCCTGGTCAAGGGTTTTAATTTCAAAGGCTTTTTTAATGGTATGTTTTAATTCATTGTTATCAAAAGGTTTAGGAACAAAATCATATGCCCCTTCATTCATGGCCTCAACAGCGATTTCTGTTGTTGAATAGGCTGAAACCATGATAACAATGGTATCCTGATTCTTCTTTTTTGACTGTTTTAAGACTTCGATGCCTGTGATATCACCAAGACGGAGATCAGACAAGACAAGATCATAATCATTTTTTTGAATCATTATTAATGCCTGTTTGCCACTTTTAGCACAAAATACTTGATATCCTTCTTTGGACAGTAAAACATCAAGAAACTCACGCATACTTGTTTCATCATCAACCACAAGAATTTTATATTGTTTATTCATCTTAATTTTATTAACTCTTAATTTTTAGTTTTAAATTTTGAATTAAGGATAACCCTCCATTTTAAAAATAACAGAATTCATTTATTAAGAACTAAGAATTCATAATTAAAAATTATGATAAATAATCCTGCCATTGACCATTGTCAAAAAGGCACACCCTTGTACCTTAAAGCCTGCAAAAGGAGTGTTGCAAGATTTGGACTCAAACTTTTCAGGATCAATTTCATAAATTGTTTCAGGGTCAATAATTGTCAAATCTGCTGTATTTCCAGGTTTTATATCATTGTTAAGCCCGATTATTTTTGCAGGATTCTTTGACATTTTAACAACAAGATCTTCCATGGTTAAAATATTGTCCTGAACCAGTTTCATTGACAGGGGCAGTGAAGTCTCCAAGCCAACAATACCAAAGGCTGCCTTGTCAAATGCCACATCTTTATCTGTAACACTGTGGGGAGCATGATCAGATGCTATTAAATCAATTGTTCCATCTTTCAGCCCCTGGATAACAGCCTTTTTATCTTCTTTAGAACGTAGAGGGGGATTCATCTTAAAGTTTGTATTATAATCTTTTACATCTTCATCTGTTAATATGAAATAATGCGGAGCAGTTTCGCAGGAGACATTCACACCTCTTTTTTTTGCCTGCCTGATGGCCTCTACTGACTCTCTTGTACTAATATGACAAAAATGTACCTTTGAATCTGTAAGTTCAGCAAGGGCAATATCCCTGACAACCATTACACTTTCCGCAGCATTGGGAATGCCTTTTATCCCTTTGATTGTAGAATATTTCCCTTCATTCATGGAACCGCCGTTAACAAGGTTTAACTCTTCAGCATGAACAAAGATAGGTATATCCAAGTCTTTGCAATATTCCAATGCCCGGCGCATGAGATTGGAATTTTCAACTGGTTTCCCATCATCGGTTACAGCAACAACTCCTGCCTGCTGCATTTCATGAATTTCAGCAAGGCTTTTACCCATGGATCCCCTGGTGATGGCTCCCGTTGGATAAACCCTTGAAAGTCCAAGCTCGTTTGCTCTATTGATAATAAATTTACTTGTCTCGGCATTATCATTTACAGGGTTGGTGTTGGGCATTGAGCAGACTGCTGTAAAACCGCCTTTTGCCGCTGCCCTAAGCCCTGTTTCAATGGTTTCCTTGTATTCATACCCTGGTTCTCTTAAGTGTACATGGATATCAATGAGACCTGGAACAACAATCATTTGATCTGCATCAATAATTGTATAATCCGATTTATAATCCGATTTATAATTTGGGCTTTGATAATAAGCTTGAAATTCATCATCTCCAGGGTCAATAATAGCTTTTATAAGGTTATCTTGGATGATGATATCTTTTTTGCCATCAATATTGCCAGGATCAAGAACTCTTGCTCCTTTAATTAGAATCTGCATATCTGCTGCCTTACTTTAATATATCACCAATTCTGTTCCATCGGACTCCAAATTTTTCTTTATTCCATGACCAGTAAATAATAAAAGCCTTACCTTTAATAGCCTTTAAGTCAACAAAGCCCCAGAATCTGCTGTCATGGCTGTTATCTCTATTGTCACCCATGACAAATAATTTATTTTCAGGAACTAAAATTTTCCTTAAATTATCCCGGGAACTTACCATTGCAGAATATATTTTATTACTTTTATGGATGGCATATTGCTCACCAGTGACAAGTTTATCATTTACATATAATTTTTTATTGATGATTTCAAGGGTATCACCTTCTGTGGCGATAACTCTTTTGATAAAATCCTTGGAAGGATCTTCAGGATACTTAAATACAACAATATCCCCTTTTTTAGGATCTTTAATGGAAACAAGGACACTGCCATCGGTAAAAGGAATCTTTATCCCATATATGAATTTATTTACAAGGATATGATCTCCTATTTGAAGGGTTTCCAGCATTGAGCCGGAAGGAATTTTAAAAGCCTGAACAATAAATGTCCTTATAAACATGGCAATAATCACTGCAATGATTACTGCCTCAATATTTTCGCGCAAAGAGCTTTTTTGTTTTTTTTCTGCCATTTATAATTTCCCTGATTTGAGCCTTTATTTAATAGAATGTATGCTGAGCATGACTTAAAAAGAACTTTGCCTTCTCTATTGATTTTTTCAAAATCTCAGCAATTTTTACTGCCTTTACCATGGAAGACAAAGGTATGCTTGGCACTTTTTTTCCTTTTATCATAATGGTTCCGCTTTTAAGTTCTGCATAGCTGACCTGCCCATATGATTTTGAGATACCTTCAGGATAATCATGTCCATAATCAATGATCTGGGTAAAAAGCTGATCATCACTGACCGAGGTATATTTTAAAATTTCCTCATTCAAAATTGGAATGGGAATCCCCAAGCCAACTGATAATGAACACCCATACCCGCGAATACTTTGTCCCACAAGCCATTCAGGGGACATCTCTTTTAAGTCTCCTGTAACAGCCAAAGTTCCTGCCGGAGTCAATGGTACGCCATTGAGGCCTCTCTCAACCTGAGTTTTATGCTGGGTTCCTGTCCATGTTACATAGCCTTGCGCACCACCAAGGAAAATCCTTGTCCCAACACCAATTGTTTTCAAATATGGGTCATTAAACAGAGGGCTTAATTCACCTGATGTTGAATAGTTAGCATTACCCACATCTGATTTTAAAGTTCCCATATAGGTATATTTTATTTTATCGGATCTGTTTATGGCACAATTATAATTCTGGTAGGCATTGCGTGGATTGCATAACATGGCATTTGGCAGATCTTTCAATGTTACAAGCTTTTCAATCTCCCGGTTGGGATAACAGTCTGTGCCATAACTTTGGGCTTTTATATGAATTTGTTTGCCTGCAACAAGGTCCTGGATAACATG
>JAOZRI010000236.1 GCA_029940235.1 Desulfobacula sp.
CCCTTTAGGGTATTGCTAGCCGCCCGTGGCAGTTAATACCGTCCAATAATCTTTAAAATTTCAGTTTTTTCTTTTAATTCCTTCATCACAGGCACCAGGCTTTCTTTTTGAAGGTCTGCCTCAATATCTGCATAAAACATGTATTCCCAGGGTTTACCCGGCATGGGCCTGGATTCTAATTTAACAAGATTAATCTGGTGCTCTGAGAAAATTTTCATGACCTCAAACAGAGCTCCTGGTTTATTACCCGTTGAAAACACAAGGGATGTTTTTCCTGCTTGTTCAATATCTTTAAATTCCTTGGCAATAATGGCAAACCTTGTATAATTCCTAGGATTATCCTCAATTGATTCCTCAAGAATTTTCATATTAAAAATTTTAGCTGCCATGGTTGATCCAATTGCAGCGGCATTTATATCACCAGATTCTTTTACATGGCGCACAGCACTGGAGGTTGCCGTTACCGGGACAATCTTAATATCCGGATATTGGTCAAGATAGTTTTTACATTGGGAAAAGGCAGGCGGCGGTGCCAAAATTTTTTTAATAGCTGATTTGTCAGTATTTTTAAGGGCGATCAATGCATGTTTTATCCTGATTGTAATCTCGCCAATAATTTTAAGGTCATACTCCTGGAGAAGATCATAATTTTCATGTATGGATCCTGAAAGAGAATTTTCCAGAGGAATTACTCCATATTGAGTGGTGCCTGACTGAACTGTATTAAAAATATCTTTAAAAGATTGTACAGGCACAGGTTTTATTTCATCTCCAAAATATCCAAGGCTTGCCTTATGGCTGTACGCTCCATACTCTCCGATAAATGCTGCTTTTTTTGAAGACTTTTCATCTAAATTATTTATGGTTTCAGACTTTCTTAAGTAATCAAAATCAAGCTGTTTTCCCACAACTGGAGCAATAACATAAATATCCCTTGCCAATTGCCCAAATTGCTCTGGATAAAGGCTTTGCGGGCCATCGGACAGTGCCTGATCAGGATTGTTATGAACCTCAATCATTAATGCATCTGCTCCTGCAGCCACAGCAGCTCTTGCCATGGGACTGACTTTTTCTCTGATACCGGTGGCATGACTTGGATCAATAACAATGGGGAGATGGGTAAGCTTTTTTAATACAGGAATTGCAGAAAGATCAAGGGTATTCCTTGTATAGGGTTCAAAGGTTCTGATTCCCCTTTCACATAAAATGACATCATTGTTACCACCTGCCATAATATATTCTGCAGACATGAGCCACTCCTGAATTGTGGAAGCAAGTCCTCTTTTTAGAACAACTGGCTTTTTCATTTTGCCAACGCATTTGAGAAGTTCAAAATTCTGCATATTTCTTGCTCCAATTTGAACAACATCAACATATTTCATCATCAGATCAGCCTGGGACGGTGAGGTTATTTCTGTAACAACACCAAGACCTGTTGCTTTCCTTACATCAGCAAGGATTTTCAAACCCTCTTCTTCCAATCCCTGGAATGAGTATGGTGAAGATCTTGGTTTATATGCTCCTCCCCTGAAAAGGACAGCACCATATTTTTTAACCTGCCTTGCTATGGTCATTGCCTGATCATGACTCTCAACTGCACATGGCCCTGCAATGATAACAAGTCTGTCACCACCAACAACAACATTACCGATTTTAACTTTAGTGTCCTCAGATTTAAATTCACGACTCGCAAGTTTATAGGATGATTTAATGGGCATGACATCTGCAACCCCTTTAAGCTGTCTTAACTCCTCCACACTCTTGTTGCAATTTCCAATAATACCAATGATATTCCTGCCTTCATCAAGTATTTCACGAATAATGCATCCCTCGCTGGAAAGCATATTTTTAATTTTATCTTTCCGGTTTTGCGTAATTTTGTTCTCTAGTTTTAATATCATCTGTTCTCTCCTCTTAAAATTAAACATATAAAATAAAAAAGGCTCTTGGGATTTGTCCCAGAGCCTTAAAAATGCAAAAGCCCCGGATGGCTTGTATGTCCATCCGGGGCTCTAATATCTGTAGTTATTAAAGTTTACGCCGAATGAACGCTCCTAAAAAAAAAGAAGAAGCGTCCAAAATTGAATATTGTAATATGTTGTGCAATGTTTTTATTCATAATAAACTATACCTTTAAAAAAGTCTTTTGATTTCTACAGAGCATTTATCTTGTTGTCAAGATAAATTTTGTCCTCTTTTTAAAATAATTGGAACGATTCCAACTTGGTCAAGGTTTTATAATCTGTCATATCACATTGAATAGGAGTAATAGAAATATAATTTTCCAATAATGCGTTGACATCTGTATTGCCTTCACCTTTTACTCTATCTATACTGCCATACCAATAATAAGATTTATCTCTTGGATCGATACGTTTTTCAAATTGTTTGGAAAGATTATATGATGCCTGCCGGGTAATTTTTACTCCTTTAATTTTATCAATATTAATGCCTGGAGCATTAATATTTAAAAATGTTCCTAAAGGTATACTGCAATCATGAATTTTATTTGCAAATTGAGCTATAAATTGAGACATTCCAATAAAATCTAAAACATTTCTTTTTTTAAACATGGATACTGCAATACCCAGTATGCCATTCAATGCTGCTTCTCTGGCAGCTCCTGTGGTGCCAGAGTAGTTGATATTAATTCCTGTATTGCTGCCAGGATTAATCCCTGAGATAACAAGATCTGGCGGGGTGGTGTAAAATTTAAAAAGCCCAAGCTTAACACAATCTACAGGTGTTCCTGTAATGGAATATCCTTTACTTCCGTTACTTAAATTTACTTTATCAATCCTCATGGGTTTATTTAGCGTGATACCATGGCCTATGGCACTTTTCTCTCGATCTGGTGCAACCAGTATAACATCATGATCTGATTTTAATATCTCATATAATGCCAAAATTCCTGGAGCATTATAGCCGTCATCATTTGTCAGAAGTATTTTCATTGTTTACGTTTCTTTTCCAAAATCAGGTTGTTTGTTATCGAGCTCATAATTCAAATATCTCTCAATTATTTTGACTCTTGATTTATGATAATACAGTAAAATATATAATTTATATATTTTGAGATAATATTACAAGCAATATGGTCAGCAACGTGGCAAAAGAATGGCATTTAAGGGTTCAAAAAAAATAGTCAAATGCTATTGATTTAATGATGCATCATAATATAATGTTGACTTATTACCATCACCTACTAATTATTTTAATCTTAAGGAGGGTGTTATGCGTTTCAAAATTACCAACATCTATGGAAATACAGCATTAACAGACAAGGGATATAAAGCTGATTACGGCAATGCCTTTCTTATAGAATCAAAAGACAAAATTATACTATTCGATACAGGATGGAAGGGAGATATTTTATTACACAATTTAAAAATTGCAGGTATTGAACCAGACTCAATTGATATACTGGTTTTTTCACATGGACATTTCGACCATACAAGAGGACTTGAGGAATTTGTAAAAAACCGTACCTCCAGTAAGCCCTTAAAAATATTTTTACATCCAGATGCGCTTAAAGAAAAAAATGCAAAATTCATAGGCAAATTAATACTATTTCTAAAATTAAAAGAGAGATTTGGAAATGTGGGGTTCACCGATATACCTGATAACCTTAAAGAGATAGTATCTTTTGAATTTATTAATAATCCTAAAGAGATTATTCCAGGATTATTCTCACTTGGTGAAATAACAGAAAGAGATGAAAAAGATGCAACTCTATTCATGCTCCAGAAACAGAATGGCAGATGGGTACAAGACAAGGTTATGGATGATCTTTCCCTTGTCTGTGATACAGATAACGGTTTAGTTCTGATCTGTGGATGCTGTCATGCTGGATTGTTAAACACTTTGAACAAGGTTGAAAAAAAGTGGCCAGGCAAAAAAATTGATGCTGTAATTGGCGGCACCCACATGATGATTTGTAAGAAAAAAGATCTTGAATATATTAGCCAAGTATTGAGTGATAAATATAAAATTCCTAAACTTTATCTTAACCATTGCTCAGGGGAGAATACAATCTCCTTTTTTGATCAAAAATTTGGTAAAGAAATTTCCAGACCAATGCATGTCGGTGATTTTTTGGAAGTTTGATCATTTTTATAAAATTTCTATAAATAACAATGCCCAAATCTATTAAACCTGACAAAGAAGCATTCATTGCTCTTGCAACTACAAAAATGCCCTTTGGTAAATATAAGGGTTT
>JAOZRI010000604.1 GCA_029940235.1 Desulfobacula sp.
CTGCATCTGCATGGCGGATAATACCTGTGCCAGGATCATTTTCAAGAACTGTGGTGACCCGCTTTTCAGCTTCCTTTGTGCCGTCTGCAACTGTGACCTGGCCTGCATGAAGAGCATATCCAATGCCTACTCCACCGCCGTCATGGAAGGAAACCCATGTGGCACCCGATGCAACATTTGTCATGCAGTTTAATAATGCCCAGTCTGCCACAGCATCAGAACCATCCTTCATGGCTTCTGTCTCTCTGTAGGGAGATGCAACAGATCCACAGTCCAGGTGATCCCTGCCAATAACAATGGGAGCTTTTACTCTGCCATCTCTTACAAGATCATTAAAGAGCTTTCCGGCCTTTTGTCTCTCTCCATATCCAAGCCAGCAGATTCTTGTGGGAAGTCCCATATGTTCTATCTTTTCTCCTGCCATCTTCAACCACTGGATCATTTTTGTTTTTTCAGGGAAAAGTTTAATAAGTTCTTGATCAGTGACTTTGATGTCTTCTGGATCACCTGAAAGGGCAGCCCATCTGAAAGGTCCTTCACCCTGGCAGAAAAGTTCCCTGATATAAGCTGGAACAAAGCCTGGATAGTCCATGGCATTATCAACTCCCTGTGTCATTGCCTGTGCCCTTAAGTTATTGCCGTAATCAAAGGCAATGGCTCCTTTTTTCTGCATTTCAAGGATTGCTCTTACATGGTCTGCCATGGAAGTTAATGCCATGGTTTTATATTTTTCAGGGTTGTTTTTTCTTAGTTTCAGAGCTTCATCAAAGGATAACCCTTGGGGGAAATAGCCGTTGAGTTCATCATGGGAACTGGTCTGATCAGTAATAACGTCGGGAATAAAGTTTTTCTCGATCATGGCAGGCAGAATATCCACAATATTTGCACAAAGCCCAATGGAGAGAGGCTTGCTTTCTTTTGCAGCGTTTTGTGCCATTGAAATTGCCTCATCAAGACTGGATGCTTCAATATCAAGATATCGTTTTTCAAGTCTTTTTTTAATGCGGGATTTATCTATTTCAATGCATATTGCAATACCGTTTGCCATGGTGACCGAAAGGGGTTGAGCTCCTCCCATGCCGCCAAGACCTGCTGTTACAACAATTTTTCCGGTCAGATCAGAATTATAATGTTTTTGACCAAGAGCTGCAAAGGTTTCATAAGTGCCCTGCAAAATTCCCTGGGTGCC
>JAOZRI010000605.1 GCA_029940235.1 Desulfobacula sp.
ATTGTAAAGCTGTTTTTAACCTCCCAACTTTCAATTATGCTGATCATTATTTCACTGATTTTAGGAATATTCAGCATATATATCACACCAAGAGAAGAGGAGCCCCAGATTGTTGTTCCCATGGCAGATATTTATGTCCATGCTCCGGGAGCAAGCCCTGCAGAGATTGAAAAACTTGTGGCAACTCCACTTGAAAAAATGCTCTGGGAAATTGACGGTGTTGAGTATGTCTATTCCATGTCCACAAGGGAAAAAGCTCTGGTAACTGTACGTTTTTTTGTGGGAGAAGATAGAGAGAATTCCATTGTAAAACTTCACAATAAAATACAGATGAATCTTGACAGGGTTCCTCCCATTGTAACCAACTGGCTTATTAAACCCATTGAAATAGATGATGTTCCAATTTTAAATCTGACCCTCTATTCGGATAAATACTCTGATCATGAGTTAAAAAGGATTGCAGAGGAAGTCGTTGCAAGGTTATCAAAACTTGAAAATATTTCAAAATCATCCATCTTCGGCGGCAGGCAAAGAGAGATAAGGGTAGAACTTGATCCTTTAAGAATGAAGGGATTTGGTGTCTCAATTCAAGATATCCAAAAAGCCCTTCAAGGCGCTGACGTATCCATGGAAGTGGGTTCTTTCAACAAACTCAACAAAGAAATTACCATTACCAGCTCTTCATTTTTAAATTCTGTGGATCAAGTCAGAAAACTTATTGTATCAAATGGTGATCCAAAAGAGGATTCAAAGCCTGTTTATCTTGAAGATGTGACAAATATCATTGATGGCCCAAGTGAAGCAGATTCCTATACTAGAATCAGTTTTTCAAATTTCCATCAAGCCGGCCGTAATATAAATTCTGATCAGACTTTTTTGAATTTTCCTGGGCCTTTTCCCTGTGTAACCCTGACATTTTCCAAAAAAAAAGGAACCAATGCTGTTAAAGTAGCACAAAGTATTATTGATGAAGTAAAAAAGCTTGAAAGCACCATTATCCCTGATGATATTTATATTGAAGTTACCAGAAATTATGGCCAGACTGCCCAGGCTAAGGTTAATGAACTCTTAAAATCCCTTGGCTTTGCCATTGTTTCAGTTGTTATTCTTCTTGCTTTAACTCTGGGATGGCGGGAGGCATCTGTTGTTGCCATTGCAGTGCCCATCTCTTTTTCCCTTGCACTCTT
>JAOZRI010000237.1 GCA_029940235.1 Desulfobacula sp.
AATTCCCGTGGAGTTTTGGCCCTTGACTGGGCTTCAAGCCATGGGGCATAAAAAATTGAATAAACGTAAATGGTAACATAACAAGAAGAAAAATAATGCCGGACATCAGTACAATCATTGTGAAAGCCTTGCCGAGATCACTTGCAAAGGTGATATCACCAAACCCGAGAGTGGACATGACTGTAAGCGTCCAATAAAAACCTGTAATCCAGGTAAACTCTTTCTCTTCAAAAAGCATTATAAAATGAAACAAAACGCTGTACATCAAAACCAGCAGTGCCAACACAACAAGAAAATTGAAAAGAAGTTTGAAGTTCCTCTTGGTTGTTCTACTCCGAGTAAAATAAAGAATCTGGGCAGGAAGAAATTTCATTATGGTGAACCTTTCTATTATTTTAACCATAACATCTTTTGTCCGTCATGGATTTCAATGCGACTCATGCCATTGATATCTCCTTTAACGTTTTTAATCAATATATTAAATTTAACAGTTTATATCAAAGTTTTCTCTGGTATATAGTAAATTTATTTCCACTTAGTCTGCTATCTTTGCAGGTTGTAAAAAAACATGACACATGGATTTATGCTGTCAGTTTTCTTTACAAAACACTTTTTCCTGTTTTTTCAATGATTTAACAAATGCAAACCTTGAAATTCCTGTCTGGCATGCATCTTGAAATTAAAATTTGGTACATTAATAAAAGGGCAAGGCAATATAAAATGTAAAACATAAGACCAAAATAGATATGACAGTGTAAAAAGGAAAAACACAATGGAGCAATCCTTAACAGATCGGAAAGCATTTTATCAGGTTTTAGTCAGAAAAATAACTACTTTGATACTGGTTGTCTCTTTTTTCCCTCTGATTCTGACCACAGGGCTTCTTGTTTATCGATTTCACATAACATATACTGATAAAATTCAGGCTCATATTTCAGAGCTGGTTCAAAAACATACCCAGAATATTGACACTTTTTTATCGGAAAAATTAGGAAATATCCAATACCTTTCCAAACTTTTTATCCACAATCAGCATGGACCCGATGCATTCCTTGAAAAGCACCTGGCATTGCTGAAAGATGAATATGGAGATGTATTTACTGATCTTGGGCTGATTAATGAAAAAGGCATTCAGTTTGCATATAAAGGTCCATTTAATCTTGAATATGCAAATTACTCAGATGCCCAATGGTTTATAGAAGCAATAAAAAAACCTTTTTATATAAGTGATGTCTTTGTTGGTTTAAGGGGACACCCTCATTTTATTATAGCAGTTAAAATTCCTTCAGCTGAATCCTATAATATTTTACGGGCAACCATCAATTTTGGGGCATTTAATTCTCTGGTTGAAAACATTCATATAGGAAAAACTGGCATTGCCTTTATCATCAATAACAAAGGTCAACTACAGACTCAAACAAGGGTAGAATTCAAACAGAGCACTATCACATCAATGGCGGTGAATCCTGAATATTATAAAAAAGATAAAACAATTTTTGCAAAAAAACGGGAGCCTTCCGGCAAAAGAGTCTTATGCGTAACCTCCACACTAAAAAATAATGATTGGTTAATGGTATTTCGCCAGGATATAAATGATGCCTTTAGTGAATTATGGAAAACACAGATTCTTACCCTGATTATATTTATTTTTGGGTGCATCGCAATTCTTTCTGTGGCCTTTTTACTTCCAAAAAATATAGTAAAGCTGATTTCAAAAGCAGATACAAAAAGTGAAGCCATGAACAAACAGGTTGTTGAGAGTGGAAAACTTGCCACCATTGGAGAGCTTGCCGCGGGAATTGCCCATGAAATCAATAACCCTGTTGCCATCATGGTGGAAGAAGCTGGCTGGATCGGGGATCTTCTTGAAGAGGAGGATTTAAAAGCGTGTGAAAATTTAAATGAATTCACCCGGGCACTGGATCAAATCAATACCCAGGGCAGACGATGCAAGGAGATCACCCATAAACTGCTCAGTTTTGCAAGAAAAACTGATTCCACCATCAACGATGTTCAGATAAATGAAGTGATCACAGAAATGGTTTCTCTTACTGATAAGATGGCCATGTATAATAATATAACCATTGAAACAGATCTGCATAAAGGAATCCCCTATATCAGGATATCTCCTTCTGAACTCCAGCAGGTAATTCTTAACTTAATCAATAATGCCATTGATGCCATGGAAAAGACAGGAGGAAAGATTAAAATTGAGACAAAACCCAGTGCCATCAAAAAAAACAACCTGGTGATTTCCGTAGAAGACAACGGGCCTGGTATTCCAAAGGACAGTCTTGGTAGAATATTTGATCCATTTTTTACTACAAAAGCAGTTGGGAAAGGTACTGGTCTTGGCCTTTCCATATGCTACGGTATTATTCAGAAAATGGGGGGCAAAATAGATGTCCACAGCCAGGTGGGTGCTGGCACCAAATTTCGTATCTGGATACCATTCCAGGAAGAGACAAGTGAAGATATAAAAAATGATAATAACACAATCATAGAGGAGAGTTAAAATGGAAAATGCTAAATTATTGCTCGTAGATGACGAAAAAGGATTTTTGGATACCATTACCAAACGTCTTGAAAAAAGAAAGCTGAAAATATGGGCTGTTTACAGTGGTGAAGATGCTTTGGTCGAACTTGAAAAGAATACCGCCATTGAAGTTGTCGTACTTGATGTAAAAATGCCGGGTATGGATGGTATTGAAACACTGGTTGAAATTAAAAAACGTTTCCCCTTGATGGAAGTGATTATGCTGACAGGGCATGCCACAGTTGAGACAGCAATCGACGGAATGAAGCTGGGTGCATTTGATTATCTGATGAAGCCCTGTGATATCGATGAACTGATCAGCAAGGTCAAAGAGGCAATAGAGAAGAAAAGACAACATGATGAGAAAATCATGGAAGCAAGGATAAAAGAGATCTCAGACCGGATGGTCTAAGGCAGAGGGGTACCTTATGATCCAAAATGATAAAGAGAAAAAAATCATAAATGTTCTGCTTGTGGATGATGAAAAAGGGTATATAAATGTTTTATCCAACAGGTTGTCCAAACGCTCCATCAATGCCACCAAAGCATTTTCCGGTACCCAGGCAATACAGATTTTACGCAAAAATGATTTTGATGTGGTGGTTCTTGATCTAAAAATGGAAGACATGGACGGCATTGAGGTTTTAAAGATAATGAAAAAAATGGCACCCGAGGTGCCTGTAATTTTTTTAACTGGACATGGTTCCCAGGAAGCAGCCAGGGAAGGCATTGCATTTGGTGCATTTGACTACCTGACAAAACCCTGTGAGCTTTCAGAATTAATTGATAAAATTCATGATGCCTATGAACAGGTTGTTACATAATGCAAATTTTTGTTAGCATACGCCCTTCTGAAAGCCAAGTTCAAGCCGAAATCAGGGTTGTAAAAAAGCCTGTCAACACCAGCTAATGATTGAAATAGATCTCATATAGAGGAGAAAACATGTTCTATAAAACAAATGGGTTTAAGCTCTGTATTGCTTTGCTGGCAGGTATAATTGTTTTCCTGCTGCCCAGACCGGAAGGAACACAATTTAAGATTACAGGAGATACAAATCAAATTCTAATACAGAATGTGAGTGAACACTTTGATCTTGTTGCTGATCAGAATATTGAAACTGAATCATATCTTTTAAAAGCAAAATCACCAGGAACTTTAGAATCCACTGCAAAATTTTTAAAGCAAAAAACAGTGGATTTAAATCTAAGCACAGTTCAGGTGGATTATGTTGACGGGCTTTCACCAAAGGCAAAACGATTCCTGGCCATTCTTGCAGTTCTTGTGATACTGTTTGTATTGGAACCTATCCCCCTGGAGATAACAGCCATCTGTATTGGGGCTTCCCTTGTTCTTCTGCAGATAACAGATGTGAAAAATGCATGGGCTCCCTATATGCATCCAGTGGTGATTTTTATAATGTGCTGCCTGATTTTTGCAATTGCCCTTGACAGAGCAGGATTAACAAAACGCCTGGGTTATTTTATCATTAAAAAAGCCGGCAACAGTGTTACCCGCTTTACTTTTATTATTGCCATAGGGCTTGGGCTTGCTTCATCATTCATGCATGATGCCGCCGCCGTTGCCGTAGGTATTGTGACCATGCTGCCTCTGATGCGCGCTGCAGGTATAGAACCCCACACCAACACAGCAAAATTTATGATGCTT
>JAOZRI010000238.1:0-3035 GCA_029940235.1 Desulfobacula sp.
GCCCAAAAAGATGCCTGTGCCATAGAATTAAAGAAAAGATCAGGCGGCTCAAGGTATTTTGTCAGAAAATGGGATGACAAGGTATGGGAATCATTTGTAACCATTGGAACTGCTTCCGGTGGTGTTGTAAATGATGTGGATGCTGTTTCAAGATCTCTTGTTTACAGGCTTGAGGTCTTTCGTGATGGAATTGAAGCCATTATCAAATCAGAAAAAAATGTAGATAATATTTTACTTGTTAATTTTATTAAAAAACAATTAGAACGTTCCTCACTTGGAAAAGCAGTTAAAGATGAGTTTGCCAAAAAAATAGCAGATATTGTTATTGAGAGAAATCAAGATAATGAACTGGAATTCAAGCCGGAAGGGCTTATTGTTGGCTCGTTTCTTTTTGGAGGGAAAGCTAAATGAAAACATGGTATAAAATCAGACCCGTTGACACCTTTTTCTTTAAAGGATCAACCCCAATGGTTATGGGTGAGAATCATACTTCACAGTTTATATTCCCTCCTCATACGGCGACACTTGCAGGAGCTGTCAGAACCGCAGTGTTAAAACAGCAGCAAATAGATTTTAAGGATTATGTGTCAGATTCCTTTGATAATTCCAAAATTATATCTGCCATAGGAAAAGCAGGAGCTCAACCACCTTTTGAAATTATTGGACCTTTTTTTTCAAAAAATGATCAAGTTTTTATACCTGCGCCATACAACTGGTACATGGAAAAAAATGATGCTTCAAAAATTAAAAAAGATGATGCTTTAAAAAGAGAGCCGGTTCTTATTTACAAGGCAAAACCTGTAGAATCCTCATACATTAAAACTTCAGGAAAAAACAGTTTATATATTGCCAAAGGCAGGGATGGTGAACTTTCAAGCCTTGGAGGGAACTGGATCAATATAGATGATTTTTATTCTGATAATAAATTAATCATGGTAAGACCTCTTACCGATTTTTATAAAAGTGAATCACGCACAGGCATTGCATTGGAAAGCAACAGAAAAGTAAGAGAGTCTCATTTATATACATTTAATCATGTCAGGCTCAACCCTGATGTAGAGCTTCTATTCGGGATAAGTCATGAATCACAAATACTTTTTGCTAAAAAAGGAATTTTACAGCTCGGCGGCGAGCAAAGACTTGGACATTATAAAACCATTGATTTGAATTTTCACGAAACTGATGACCAAAATGGTTTGTTTATGACTCTTTCTGCCGCACCATGCAAAGAGTTTGATACCACTGAACTTGCTGCTACGGGTAAAATTCAATACATAGGCGGCTGGGATATGAAAAAGCGTTTTCACAAACCGTCCTGTGCATTTTATCCGGCAGGTTCTGTCTTTACAAAAAAAAACAATGAAAATCAGATATTAATTAAGGGAGAATAATCATGCTTGAAAAAGAAATTGTTTCCATTGTAAGTCTTTATGCTGTATCGCCAATCCATGCTGGAAGCGGTATGTCAACCGGTGCTGTGGATTCGCCAATACAAAGAGAGAGACACACCAACTGGCCACATATCCAGGCTTCTGCTGTTAAAGGAGCAATGAGAGCGCATTTTAGAAATTATGCAGATACGCCCAATGCAAAAGAATCCATAAATCAAATTTTTGGTTCTGATCTGCAGGATAAAAAATATCCGGGGCATGATCAGGATATCCCTGGTTCCATATCAATTTCCGATGCCAAACTTCTTGGATTTCCTGTGCGCTCCAATATTGCTCCCTTTGTAACAGTTATTTCACCAGCAATTTTAAAACGTCTGCAAAATGATATGTTGATGACAAAATTTACAGATGAAATAAAGTGTCCTTTTATTGAAAACAATAATGATGCAATAACTCTGAACTGGGATATTAATGATTCAAAAATAATTATGGAAGATGCTGTGGTTAAAATACTACAAAGAGCTGATATTCCATTTTTGTCAAAAAATTTTAAAGATGCTGAACGTCTTGTCCTTGTTTCTGATACCATGTTTGACCATATTGTATCCAACTGCACTGAAATTCAAACCCAGATAAAAATAGATCATGAAACAGGTACAGCCCAGGATGGTGCATTGCGCTATGAGGAACTGCTGCCGTCAGATACTTTAATGTATGTTATTGTTCATTACAGCAGACATAATAATGAAGTTCAGGCATCAGCAATAAAAGATTTTATTGAAAAAAATATAAAGGATTTTATACAGATAGGCGGTGATGAAACCCTTGGCAGGGGATTATGTAAATTAAACTGGATTGCTGGAAAGGAAGGTGAATGATGGAAAAAATCAGAACCCTTGGGCAGCAAAGATCTGAGTTTGCATTAAAAAAAGTGATGGAGAATCAAAATCTAACTTCTTTAAAACCTTTTTCAGCAGGTGCACCTTCAATGATTTTGCAAAATGGTTTTGGTCAGGCTCTTGCTTTTTGGGCAGCTAAAGGAAAAAATGAACATAATACTCTTTTCGATATAATAAGAGATTGGTTTAATATCTATAATACAAAATTTAAATCAGCTGATCAAAAAGAGTTTCTGGAAAAAATTTCGCAATCTTCCCAGGAAGAGTATTTTATACTACAGAATGAAGCTTTGCAGCTTCTTGAATGGGTTAAACGATATGCCAATGCATTTATCAAGGGATAAATAAAGGAGAATAGATGACTTTTTATCCATTTTATGGAGAACTGCAGGGATTTGCAGACAGCAATACTTTTAGTAAAGGCAATTTTGGACTCTGGTATAATAAGCTGATACCAAATATTGGACAAAATCGTACAGATTCATGGTGTGCCTGCGATAAGCAAGGGAATAAAAACGGGAGAACCGAGTTTTATAAAAATGTTTATCATACAATTAAAAGAAATAATGACCTTGAAAAATTGCTTGCAAGAAAACACAGTCGGCAAATGCATTATATTCAATGCGTGGAAAAGAAGGGCTTTTGCTGTGTTGCTTTTACCGGCACATTAAAATCTTCCTTAATTACAGGTCTTGGTGAGACTCATCCGAGCGAAACGTCAATTGTTCTGGATCAAACACTTGGT
>JAOZRI010000238.1:3045-4199 GCA_029940235.1 Desulfobacula sp.
TTCCTGCTTCAGGCATAAAAGGTATTGTGAGGTATTCTCATTCAAAATTGCTTTTGTTTGATGAAAATGGAAAGTTTAATGGTCGTTTTGTTATAAAGAAAAAAAACAAGGATAATGTTAAAGAGCAAATTCTTAATGAAATAGAACAGAAAACTCATATACCGCTATTTTTCGGTGGTGTTATTGAAAATTCTTCTAAAAAAACCTCTGATACTTTAATGGGCAGCATTATTTTTCTCGATGCTTATCCAGTATCTTTGCCAGAAATTAAAACAGATATAATCAACCCCCATTATCCAAAGTATTATGGTGATGACAATGATCCTCCTGGTGATTATCAGGATCCAATACCGGTTAAATTCATGACCATCGCCCCTGAAACACAATTTATGTTCAGATTTATTCTTAGTCCTGAATCTGCAATCCATAAAGAGCAATTCATAAAAGCTGTTAGAGATGCTTTTGAAAATGAAGGCTTTGGTGCAAAAACTGCTATTGGTTATGGACTGTTCAGATTAAAAGAATCTGTTCCAGATAAATTAAGAACCAGTTTTGAGAAATATCTTGATGAAAATTTGACTCCTAAAGAAAGAAAAGAGCGAGATATAGCAAATTTTATAAAAAGGGTTGCTTTGCTTGAAAAGGCTGATAATTCGACAACAGCATCAAGTGCTGTTGAATCTCTTTTCAGTGAATGGAAAAATTATAAAAATAAAAAAGCAAAAATATTTTTGTACAAGCATCCTGAAATTGCAAAATCTTTTGAAACCAAGATAAAGAAAAAAAAGACAAAAGGCTTTAGCAGTCATTATCAGTTTGTATGTGAAATTCTTGGAAAACAACCAGGAGAAAAATCAAAGACTGAACCTCCTTCATCACTGAAAAAGCAAGAAAAAACACTTGATCCAAAAGTAGTAGCAAAACTTGAAAAAGTTATTAACAGAGGCTTTTGCCTCAAAAAAGAGAAAAATAAAATTTTGAAAAAAAATAAAAAAAATTATCCTGAACTATGCAGTAAAATTAAAAACTTACCCAGGACAAAACATAATTTAAAACTGGAGGATAAATAATGCGCGATTATCACATTAATATCTTTTATTCAGAAGCTGATGGCGGTTATATCGCTGATATTCCAGATTTTGTATCATGCTCAG
>JAOZRI010000239.1 GCA_029940235.1 Desulfobacula sp.
CCGAAATAATCTATTAAACCATCTGTATAAAGAATAATTTTATCACCTGGGTCTAATTGAGTCTTATACTGGGACAATGGAGGTTCCTGCCCAAGACCGATGATAGTTCCATGTTGGTTTAAAACCTTCAATTTTTTTGATTTTCCGATAATAAGAGGTGGAACATGCCCGGCGCATCCGTAAATTGCCTCTCCTGTTTTCACATTGATTAATACATATACAATCGTAAAAAAACAGTCAAATCGTTCAAAGGGAAATTCATTTTCAAGCCTGCTTAATACCTCTTGAGGCTGAAAAGCATCTCCTTTAGATAGACCGTGGGCATGCATCTGATCCAGAAACTGTTTTACAGTCACGGCAATCAGTGCTGCCGAGATACCGTGCCCGCAAACATCAAGCATATAAGCGCTGATATGCATATCATTCTCTTTATATAAATGAAAGATATCACCGCCTACCATTTGACAGGGTTCAAAAAACCACTCCGCCTGAATGGATGGTATATCAGGAAGGTTTTTTGGAAGCAGACTTTTTTGGATTGCACCTGCTTTTTCAAGATCGATATCGATCTGTTTCTGCTTTTGTTGCAACTCTATTTTTGACAATTCAATTTTGGTGATGTCATAAATAAAAACCAGAATCATTGTCTGGTTTTGAAAAGTAATCGCCCGGGAAGTAAATTCAAGATATTTTTTTACAGGCTTTCCATCAATATAAAAAATACGCTCCAGGTATTTTTTTTCATTGGGCTCCAGATTTAATATTGTATTGTGCAGTGTCTGATTGATGATGCAGTTCTTGCAGGCTGAAGTTTCACCACATGGCTTGTTCTCTTGAACAGCATTGATACAACCGGAAGCCGGTCCAAAGGTAAGATCTACAAGATTTGAACCAGAGCGGTTAAATAGTGTTAAAAAACTGTCATTAAATTGATGGATTTTAAAATGCTCATCAGCTATAAAAATAGCAGAATCCATATTTTGTAATAATATATTTAAGAATTCATTTGAATCTTTAAGTTCTTTTATATCAATATTCATTTTCTCCTTTTGATATCCCCCAAGAAAGACAACTTATAATTTTATATAAATAATTTTTTCACTTTAAGGCAGGCGCTGTGGTTGTTACAGTTTACAGGGCACAGCATTATATAGCAGGCAAAGATCTGGGTATAGGTTCAATATCACAATGGGGACACTCATCAATTTTATTTAAAAAATCCCTGAATTTTTTAAAGGTCTGTTTATCCATGGCATGTTCCATCCGGCAGGCAGTTCTGTCTGCTGTTTGTTCGTCCACCTTTAATACCCGGGAAAAAAAATCTTTTAAAAAAATATGGCGCCGTTCCACTGATACAGCTATTTTTTTACCTTCAGGGGTTAAGGTTATATATCCATATGGTTCATAGTTGATAAGTCTATTTTCAGCAAGTTTTTTTAACATGCCAGTGACAGAACCACGTTTAATATCAAGCTTTTGGGCAATATCCTTGGAGCGTGCAACCTTATTTTTGTTTTGCAGTGCAAGTATGGTTTCAAGATAATCTTCAAGGCTTTCTGAAAGCTGATTTTTTTCCATGCTTATCCTTTTTTTGATACACAAAATTGAACATTATTCAACGGTCTCACTTTGTTGTGGGCTGCAACCAGTTCAACTCTACTATAGCCGCAACTGCTCTTTATATTTATACGCAAACAATATTGTAAGTCAAATAAATTATTTAATGGGATGTCTAATTTTTTATTGACAACCATAAAAGTTAGGCATATAAAACATATTAATTTTTTAAAGACTTAATTATTCTATAAAAACAAAGGAGGACCATGGAAACAATAAATTTAAGGCAGATGCAGGAGAATCAAACCGGTACAATTGTATCAATTAAGGCTGCAGGAGAGCTTGGCAGGCGCATCAGAGACATGGGACTTATCCCGGGTAAAGAAATCAGAGTGCAGGGCAAAGCCCCTCTTTATGACCCGGTCTCCCTTAGAATCATGGGGTTTACTTTAACGCTTCGTAATAATGAAGCTGATCATATACAAGTAGAGGTATAATATGAGTACAGCAATAGTATTGGCTGGAAATCCAAATTCCGGCAAAACAACTCTTTTTAATGAATTAACCGGAGCTCGCCAGCATGTTGGCAATTATCCCGGCGTTACTGTTGAAAAAAAACAGGGTACCTGCCGTAGTGATGTCGGAGCATTTGATATTGTTGATCTTCCAGGGACATACTCTTTAACTGCCTATTCCATGGAAGAGGTTGTTGCAAGAGATTTTCTTGTTAATGAAAAACCTTCCATGATTGTTGATATTGTGGATGCTTCCAATCTTGAAAGAAATCTTTATCTTGCTGTCCAGTTTATGGAGATGGGGGCGCCTGTGACCATAGCATTGAACATGATGGATGTGGCAAACAAAAGAGGTATTGAAATTGATCATAAAAAACTTTCAAAATTGTTAAAAATTCCTGTTATTCCAACTATTGCAAGAAAAGGTGAAGGGAAAAAAGAACTTTTGCAGACAATTGCAGCCACTGTGAATACCAAAGTTGAACCGTTAAAAATTTCCTATGGACTGGATATTGATACTGCCCTTGATGAAATGGAAAAAATCATCAAATCTTCCCAATTTTTAACAAAAAAATATAATGCAAGGTGGACAGCAATTAAATACCTTGAAAATGACAGCCAGATTAAAGAGTTGGGGAATACTGAGGATAAAAATCTTGATCGAAAGCTTGAAGCTATTGTTGAAAAGGTAAAAAAACATCTTGCAGCAACCCTTGACACACACCCTGAAGGCATGATTGCAGATCAGCGTTATGGATTTATTAATTCAATTTTAAAACAGGGCATAGTCAAGCGTTCTCATGATGAAAACAGACTGCAGATATCTGATAAAATTGACAGGGTTGTGACAAACAGGCTTCTTGGCCCGATTATCATGATTGCCATTATTATGGGGCTTTATAAATTTACATTCTCTTACAGTGAAATGCCGGTTGGCTGGTTTGAAAGTTTTTTTGGATGGCTTTCCGGTGTTGCAGACAGTGCGCTGCCCGAAGGACTGCTAAAATCACTTATAGTTTCTGGAATAATTGATGGAGCAGGTGGAGTGCTTGGTTTTGTTCCTTTAATAATGTTCATGTTTTTTGGAATTTCGCTGCTTGAAGATTCCGGCTATCTTGCAAGGATGTCCTATATGCTTGACAGGGTTTTTAGAATATTTGGTCTTCATGGCAGTTCTGTTATGGCATTTATAGTTTCAGGTGGAATCGCAGGAGGCTGTGCCGTGCCGGGTGTTATGGCGGCAAGAACATTAAAATCTCCAAAAGAGAGACTTGCAACTCTTTTAACAGTTCCATTTATGAACTGCGGGGCTAAACTTCCTGTTTTTGCACTTTTGATTGCTGCCTTTTTTACTGAAAATGAGGCACAGATGATGCTTCTTATTACAATGATTGCCTGGCTTGGTGCTTTGATTGTTGCCAGGGTTTTGCGCTCTACTGTAATAAAAGGAGAAGCAACTCCTTTTGTAATGGAACTTCCGCCATACAGGCTTCCTACACTGAAAGGTGTCTTGATTCATACCTGGGAGAGAACGTGGCAGTATATTAAAAAAGCTGGTACAGTAATTCTTGGTGTTTCCATTGTTATATGGGCCATGATGACATT
The DNA here is from genome assembly GCA_029940235.1 of Desulfobacula sp. GTDB lineage: Bacteria > Desulfobacterota > Desulfobacteria > Desulfobacterales > Desulfobacteraceae > Desulfobacula. The sequence continues at coordinate 3,678 of JAOZRI010000239.1, forward strand.
TCCAGGGCTTGATGAGGGCCAAACCAGAGTGTTTGAAGATCAGAGAACTGCCATAACATCCCAGGCAGGTGCCGCAATTTTAAGTGATATTGAAACTCTTGAACAAGATCAATTATCTGCCGATGCAGTTGCAGTAAAAGAAAACCTTACCCAGATTGATCTTGATGAAGCCAAAGCAGGATTGAAAAATTCTATTGCCGGTCGTATTGGTACTTCTCTTGAAAGTATAACAAAATTTGCAGGTTTTGACTGGCGGACAAACATTGCTCTTGTGGGCGGGTTTGCTGCAAAAGAAGTTGTTGTTTCAACCCTTGGGACTGCCTACTCTCTTGGCGAAGTTGACCCTGAAGAGACAGGTTCTCTTTCTGACAGGCTGAAATCCGCAGAAGGATGGGGACCATTGACTGCATTTAGTCTGATAATCTTTACAATTTTTTATGCCCCCTGTTTTGTTACTGTGGTGTGTATTGCAAGGGAAGCTGGTTCCTGGAAGTGGGCAGGCTTTTCTG
>JAOZRI010000240.1 GCA_029940235.1 Desulfobacula sp.
ATCTGGTTTTCAGCTCTTTTTTTGCCGGGATGAACCCTTGTCGGAATCTCATCTAACCACAGAGGATCGGTCCTACAGCTTTTTTTAAGCAGCAATGAATCAAACACCTGTTTTCGAGCGCCGATAAGGGAATTTCCGCAGACCAGCTGCATTCCAAACCAGGGAACATAGGCGCCTTCATGGATGGTGTTAAGCCACAAGGAGACTTCGGCTAACTCTACTGCTGTCGGGTTGAGGTCAATCCCGAACACATTATTGTCTGCAAGGAACATTTTAACTTTTTGTTTTTCCAGAACATAGCCTTCATGGGGAATTATCTGGTTCAGCTCTTTTTGCTTAATTTGAAGATATTTTTCTGCAAGCTGATTAATGGCCTCATTCAGGAAGGCTGCACTTCCCATGGCAGGCTCGCAAATGAAGAGATTTAAAATATCATCTGCTTTTTTGTTTTTTAAAAGCTCTTTAAGGGCATATTTGACCAGGCATTGGGTAAGGACTTCCGGTGTATAGTAGGATGCTGATTTTTCACGATCCCTGCCGGCAAGACGATAAATAAATGTGCCTTTATGATATTTTGCCAGGGTGCCGTCTTTGTTGAATACTTTTTCATCCTCTGTATATTTTTTTAAATCATCTTCCTGAACAAAATAGGCGGTTTCAAGCTCATTGTGCGTATCTTTTGCTTTTTTAACTTCATAAAGAGTATTTTCCGCAAAAAATCCCCGATAGGACAAAAGCGCTTCATAAACTGCACCCAGCTGGTTGATCCCAAGCTGTGCATAGGAAATTCTTCCCCTTCTGACTTTGGACCTGGCTTTCATGGATTTGGGTCTGGAAAGGGACATTTTTTTTATAATTTTCTGGAGAACAGAGTTTTTAAATTTAACGCTGTTTAAAATCTTTGTTCTGTCAGGATCAAACAGATGGGACTGCAAAGGTGACAGGCTGAAAATATTAAAAAGAGATTTGCTACCAAAGGGAAGTTCATGGGACTTGTTCGGGGTACCATGATAAATCAGCTCAAAAAGTATTGTCAGGGATTCATGGATAAAATATCCGTTAAGGGATTCCTGTGTTGTCAGCTGAACCATTTCAATATCCCGAAGTGTTTCAAGGCTGTAGCCTTTCCTGTAGGCAGGTGATTTTATGGGGGCATAACCAAGCTCGGGTCTGGCTTCTATATAAAAAATAAATAAAAGTCTGTACATGTATCTTAAACATTCATTTGTGAGATCTTCGGCAAGATTTCTGTCATACACCCTTGTCTTTTTTTCTTTTAACCAGGATATGGCTTCATTGCCGAGAAGTTCAATGGACTGACGCAGGGCATATTTAAGATCTTCGGAAACAGAAAAAGCATGTTTGTGGGAGTTTTCATCTAAGTTGTCCAAAAGACTTAATCCTTGTTTGGGGCAAATGCTTTTCCGGTGTAATAATGCACAGAAGACCTGGAGAGTTGAAAGCTCTTTTCGGCTGAAAATTTCATACAGGTCAAAGCGCATGGTCCGCTTCTGGTTCCATTTTGTGCGGTCAATGAGCAGTATCTGGGACAGGCTGATCAGAACAATCCAGCGGGGCGGTTCTGACATTGAAAAAATTTGACGGCTGATGAGTGTCGAAAGAGACTCATCCGTTACAGTCACTTTAGAATCAGAATCTTTTGGGAACTGACAGGGGAATAGTTTATTCTCAAGGGGGCTTATATCATCATTTGAGATATCAAGGCCTTCAATTATCCATAGTTCAGGCGCACCGCTCTGTTTGCTGATGGCGCTGATAACAGGTATGACTGCACCATCTTCTAACTCTTTTATCTCAGGCTTGAATTCAAATCCAAATATGGGAAGGAGCTTTTGAATAAATTGACGTTGAAACAATAGTTTTTCTTCAGGAGTGCGAGCCTTTTTTTTCAGACTGTAAAGGTTAAAATACTCTTTTGAAATCCCTTTAAGTTCTGCATATGGGGGTTTGATATCCTTATCTTTTTCAGCATCTTTCCACTCTTTTAATACATTTTTCAAATCGCTTTCAAGAATGGCGGAAAGATAGTGATGACTGTAAAATTCATTCTCATTGATGATACCGGTAAAATCTATTGTCATGAAAGACTTCCTTTAAGTACCGCAACAACCTGAATATAGGGATTGTCCTCTGTGGTCATGGTCTGTTCAATCCAGTCCATGTACTCATCAAAAATGGCTTTTATCTCCCTGCGTTTGATTTCTTTTGTGGATTGAATCCTTTTTTCTGACATTCTGCTGGTTTCAAAATCGAACTCAAGTTGAACATGCTGTTTTTCCTTTAATCTTTCAAGGGCATTTAGATGCTCCTGGAGTTTTTCATTGATCTGGTTTTCAAAAATGTTTCTTTGTTCTTTCATCCATTTTTTGGCCTGTTCAATGGCATCTGGCAGTATTTTTTGTAATGGTGCAATATCAAAAGTTTTCTGGGCATTGGATATACTGTTTTTATTGAGAGACACTCTTTTAACAAGACTTTCAAAGGCTTCTATCTCTTTAAATCTTCCATTCAGGAAAGTTGTTCCAAACCATCTGTGAACAAGGGGATGACTTTTTTGATTTGGAATAAGACCGGAAATAATAAAGACAACCTCATCGGGTTTGAGGCAATTCTCAAGTTCTAATACCGGGGCTTCATGCCTTCCAAATGCAGCGAGAAGCTTATCGTTAATCCATTCTACAACCGGATTCAGGCTCCACAGATAATGAATCCTCGGCCATGCTTTTTCATCTTTCCTGCTTCTTTTGATCTCTTTTTGAATGGTATCCTTGTCTTCTGACAGGATAAAAGAACCGTTTTCTGGCCAGACTTCTTTTGGCAGGAACCGGAACCTCTGCTTTAAGTCATAGGGCGCAGTCATATCAATGCGTTTTTCATCCGGATAAAAAGCTGCCTGGAAATTCTGTCTGCCCAGATGGGTAATGGATGCTTTCATGTATGAATAATTATCAGGGAATAAGGATGGCATTGATAAGGTTTTTATATCAACATCCTCTCCTGTGGGCGGCTGCTCATCCCCAAAAAGAATGGCCAGCGGATCCAATGCTTTCTTAGCAATAGATGCTTCAAAATTTTTTGGATTCTGACCTGTTTCCATGGCCTTTGCCGTGATGTTCTCTTCTTTGTCAATATCATAAACACCATAAAACTCAGCAGGATCTCCAATATTTTTAACTGCCTCATTATCTTTTTGAATCAAAAGTTCAAGGATACGCATATCTCCCCGGATTTTTTCATTTTCACTTTTGGTAACAAGATAAACAATTTGTGGGGTTCTTTCCTGGCCATATCTGTCAATACGGCCATTACGCTGTTGGAAAACCATCAGAGACCATGGAATATCAAAGTGAATCATTCGATGACACAAATAATGCAGGTTAATGCCTTCTGAAGCCACATCCGATGCAATCAACAGCCTTACAGGAGATTTTTCTTTGCCAAAGTCTTCAACAATATTTTGTTGATCCATGTCAGACAGAGCGCCATATAAAATATGTATCTGCTTGTCTTTCAGGTTTAAGTCCTTTAAAAGATTGACATGCAGAAACTTAAGGGTTTCTATCCGCTCGGTAAAAATAACAAGGCGGTCTGTTTTATCTTTACCCGTCCAGCCAAACCCTTTATGTTTATCTTTAATCGTATCCAATAGTTTTTGATATTTTGAAAAGGCTGTTGATGAAATTTTCCGGACAGTTTCGTGCAATTCCTGCAGGGATTCAATATCTCTGTTGTATTGGGCATCTTTACTTTTACCAAGCCGTTCTATTCTATTATAAATGGTATCAAGGCATGCTGTCGGGCTTGAAAAAAGAGATTTTTCAAGGGTTGTTTTAAAAAGCTGTTTCCCTGTTTTTTTATGGTCAATGGATGTAAATTTCAGCTTTGTGAATACATTAAAAGCTATTTCTTCTTCCAAACCTGCCTCACAACGGGCAACACGGATTTGTCTTTCCTTGAATGATGATTCTACCTGGGCCTGGATATCTTTTTTAAAACGCCTGATATAAAGACCTTTGATGTCTTCGGGACCATACTCTTCCGGGTTGGCAATGGCTGTGGGGTCCAGCATATTCATCAGGCTGGCAAAGCTTTTTGCCTTACCATCGTGGGGTGTTGCAGAGAGCATGATCAATGTGTCTGATCTTCTGGATAAAAGTTTTGCCA
>JAOZRI010000606.1 GCA_029940235.1 Desulfobacula sp.
TTCAAAGATGAAAAGACAATTTTAGCGCCATCACCTGGTTTGCCAAGAATATTCTCTTTAGGGATTTTTACATTATCAAGGAAAACCTCTCCTGTTGGTGATGAGTGAGAACCAAGTTTATCAAGTCCGGAAGTTTTAATGCCGTCAAAATTTTTAGGTTCAATAACAAAGGCGGAAAGCCCTTTGGAGCCAGCATCCTTATCAGTATAAGCATAATGAATCAAAACATCTGCATAATTAGCATTGGAAATCCAGGTTTTTGAACCGTTTAACAGCCAGTGATCGCCTTTGTCTTCAGCAGTAGAAACCATTGCCATGACATCTGAACCAGCATCAGACTCTGTAATGCCAAAACCGCCGATAAATTCAGCAGTGCAAAGTTTTTCCACATATTTTTTTTTGACTTCTTCATTACCATATCTGAATATAGTATAGGCGCATCCGAGAACCTGCATATTGACCTGTACTCTTAAAGAAGAAGAAGCCTTTGCAATCTCTTCAGTTATGATCATGGCAGCCATGAATCCCATATCTTCTCCGCCGTATTCTTCCGGGATTACGGTACCAAAAAAACCCATCTCTCCAAGGGGCCTCATGACTTCATCTATTGGCAGATAATGTTTTTCATCCCACTCATCTGCATAGGGCTCAATCTCTTTTTTAGCAAAATTTCTGATCTCTTTCTGGAGCATTTTAAGCTCGGTTGACAATTTAAAATCCATTGTTCCTCCTGCAATATTAAATTTTTTATACTTTTAGCCAAATTTATTTATGAAAATTATTTTTCAGCAGTGCCAGCAAATTATAATACAATTTGAAAGATAATCCTCTGATTTCAATATGGTTGACATATAAACTAAACTCAAGCAGGGTTGTCAAGAAAAAAGTTAAAATATAGCTAAAAAATAGCTTGACAGGTTGTTGCAGAATAGACTATTTTTTCTTAATATTTCAAATTGGGAAATTTTATAAAAATATAACAAAAAAGGGTAAGAGGCTATAAAAATTTAAGGGAGTGAACAAGTTTATATCATGCAGAGAACAATAATAGAAACGTCCTCTGCTGATACAAAATCTAAAGGTGCTGATATTTACTCAATAACAAGAAGAAGCTGCTTTGTGGATACTTTGTCATCCACACTTACATTAACTTCTTTGACTTTGCCCGCAGCTGTGGAAA
>JAOZRI010000241.1 GCA_029940235.1 Desulfobacula sp.
CCAATTCCTGTTTTCTGATGTATGGTAACAAGATTGGATACAATCAAAGCCCTGAACAATACCTCTTTTTCTACGCCAAGTTCTTTGGCATATTCAATCACAGGAACAGAAGCTGTAATACCCTGATTACCGCTGCCGGACACTATTACAACCGGAAGTTCACACCCACTCATCCTGGCATCTGAGCCTGCAGCAGCCATGGCCTTTGCCCTGATTTTTATATCATCACCCCAGGTTTCAAGCAAAACAGAACCAATATTTGCGCCCCAATCCCCTTTAATCCCTTCTGCTGCGATCTTTGTATTATAATCAATCTGCCGCTGCAGCAATTTTTCAATTTTAGAAACCTCAACAAATTGGGCAAATTCAATAATATCTTTTATATTTAAAATCGAACGATCTGTAAGGCTCGAAGTGTTAAGCTCGTCACAATCCTGATTCTGATAAACAATTTCATCGTTTTTTGTAATTAATACTATATTGGTGTGAAAATGGGAAATCTGCACGCAGGCCTTTGATTCTCCTCTGAAAACAGTGACAAGCAAATCAAATTTCAAATCGCTTTTTGATTTGCATACTTTTATCTCCTGGTTTTCAAGAAAAGCTTTAATTGCCTTTTTTTCTTCATCCTTCACAGATGAGATAACCTCAAGAGCTTTATCAGCATCACCGGCAACAATTCCGGCAGCAGCAGAGGCTTTTATCCCTTTTAAGTTTCCGGTATTTGGAACAACTACACTTTTAACATTCTTAATAATATTGTCACTTGCTTCGATTAGGACATGATCTGGCTTACTGCCAAGAGTTTCCCTTGCCTTTGCTGCTGCATATGCAATGGCAATTGGTTCTGTGCAACCCATGGCAGGCACAAGCTCTTCATTCAAAATATCAAAATAAGCTTTATATCTTTTATTATTTTTGTCCATGTCCGCCCCTCCACACAATACAATCAAAGATCAGCGTAGAAATCATTACCCTTGTCATCTACAATAATAAAGGCTGGGAAATTTTCAACTGTAATCATATATACAGCTTCCATGCCAAGCTCTTCATACTCTATAAGTTCGACCTTTTTGATAAAGTCTTTTCCAATTCTGGCAGCAGGGCCACCCGGGGAGCCAAGATAAAAGCCACCGTATTTATTGCATGATTCAGTGACCTGACTTGTTCTATTACCTTTGGCAAGCATGATCATGGAAGCACCCTCTTTTTGAAAAACAGGTACATAGGGGTCCATTCTTCCTGCAGTAGTGGGGCCAAATGATCCCGAAGCTTCACCCTCTGGAGTTTTAGCAGGGCCTGCATAATAGATAATATGATCTTTAAGATATTGGGGCAAGCCTTTGCCTGCTTCCAGTCTTTCCATGAATTTTGCATGGGCAATATCCCTTCCCACTATGATTTTACCGTTTAAAGACAATCTTGTGGCAACAGGATATTTGGATAACTCAGCCCTGATTTCATCCATGGGTTTATTCAGATCAATCTGAACCGCTTCTTTCATTTCAGGTTCTTGTTGGGGCAGATAAGAGCCTGGATTCTCTTCAAGCTGTTCTATAAATATACCATCCCTGTTAATCTTTCCCATAATCTGACGGTCAGCAGAACATGAGACTCCAAGCCCGATGGGGCAGGATGCTCCATGTCTTGGAAGACGGATTATCCGCATATCCAAAGCAAAATGTTTACCTCCGAACTGAGCGCCAAGACCAAGCTCCTGGGATCTGACAAGAACTTTTTCTTCAAGCTCTCTATCCCTGAAGGCATGACCTGTTTCACTGCCCCTGACGGGCAGAGAATCCAGATATCGTGCAGAGGCAAGCTTGACAGCCTTTAAATTCAACTCAGCTGAAGTGCCACCGACAACAAAGGCAATATGATAAGGAGGACAGGCTGCTGTTCCAAGTGCCTTCATTTTCTCCATCATAAAATCTATCAAAGTCTCTTCAGAGTTTAACACCGCCTTTGTCATCTGAAAAAGAGAAGTTTTATTGGCTGAACCACCGCCTTTTGCCATGAATAAAAACTTGTATTCTTCTCCTTGTACAGCTGCAATATCAATTTGTGCCGGAAGATTGGTTTTGGTATTGGCCTCCTTATACATGGTAAAAGGAGTATTTTGAGAATATCTAAGATAATTTTGTGTATAGGCTTGAAAAGCACCTTTTGACAGCTCCTCTTCATCATTAGACCAAGTCCACACCTGCTGGCCTTTTTTGGCCATTATAATGGCTGTTCCTGTGTCCTGACACATGGGATAAACCCGGTCAGAAGCAATCACAGCATTTTTTAACAGTTCCAGAGCCACATAGCGATCATTGTCAGAGCTTTCAGGATCATCAATAATTACTCTCAGCTTTTTAAGATGCTCTGACCTGTAAAGATGCGCCACATCCTTAAATGCCTGGTCTGCAAGCAGAGTTAAGGCTTCAGGTTCCACCATAAGGATATCTTTGCCTTGAAAATCTTTTATTCTGACATGTTCTTTGGTAAGCTTTCTATATTCAGTCTTATCCTCTTTTAGAGGAAACATTGTTTCAAACTTGAATTCACTCATAATACCACCTTTATAATTAATTAGCTCACCGTGACCATCTTTCTGCGCAAATAAGCAATCTGTGTCTGGTGAGGAAGATCTTTAGGGCAGTAATCTTCACACCCAAGAAGAGTCATGCAGCCAAATACTCCATCATCATCTCCCATGATTTCATAGAATTCTTCATCTGTTCTTTTGTCGCGGGGATCAAGGGCAAACCTGGCAAGCCTCATAAATCCCACAGCAGAAAGAAAATCAGGTCTCATTCGTTTTGTGGCACATGCTGACACACAGCATCCACACTCCACACATCTTTCAAGTTCATATATTTCATCTGCAGTATCAGGATCCATTCTCTCTTCAAGCTGTTCAAAATTAACTATATCTGCATATTTATCATGGATCCATGATTCCACTCTTTCAGACATGGCCCGCATGAACTTGCCTGTATTAACCGAAAGATCGCCAATGAGGTCAAAGCCAGGCAGAGGCAAGAGTTTGATCTCGCCATTTTCATAGTTGGCAGTCAGAGTTCTGCATGCAAGTGTTGGCTGCCCATTGACAACCATGGCACATGAACCGCAAATTCCTGCCCTGCAGACAAAATCAAACTGCAAAGATGGATCCTGCTGTTCGCGGATGTCATTTAATGCAATAAAAATTGTCATGCCCGGAGCCTCTGTAACCTCATAGGTTTCCATGCGGGGTTTATCCCCTCCTTTCTGGGGATTATATCTGAAAATATGAAATTTTAAAATTCTTTCCTGGTCGCTCATTATTTATACCCCCTGCCTATACGCTCGTTTTTACCTTTAAATTTTTCCGGGATTGTGATTGGATTTAAAAGTTCCTGGAGTTCAAACCTGTCTGCTCCAGGATTTGCTTTTTTAATCCCTTCTATCTCTTTTTCTCTTTTTTCTGTATCAGGGTGATGGACAGTATTATCCACACCATATCCCCTTGATGCCGGAGGCATTTCCATTTTCATGATATCTAAGTCTTCGTAGGTGACTTCTGGAAGATCTGCATCATTATCCTGCCATGTTGTAAGAGTTCTTTTTAACCACTCTTTGTCATTTCTTTCAAGATAATCTTCTCTTGCATGGGCTCCTCTACTTTCAGTTCTGAGCATGGCGCCATAGGCAACACATTGAGCAAGTTTAATCATTTTAGGCACCCTGATGGCTTCCACAAGTTCAGGATTGGAAGAGCTGATCCTGTTTCTCAAGGCAATTTTTTTAGCTTTCTGATTTAAAACCTTTAGCTCTTCAACTGCCTGTTCAAGATCGTCACCATTTCTGAAAATACCTACTTTATCCATCATAATTTTCTGCATCTGTGCTTTTAATTCAAAAGGGTTTTCACCAAAATCCCTGACAAGAAGATCTGTTATTTTTTTCTCTTCTCTTTTTATGAAATACTCAATTGTGCCGGCACTTACATTCAATGAATTCACAGTGCAGTAATCTGCCACATATTCACCAACAATCATTCCTGCCACAACGGTTTCAGCAACCGAGTTTCCTCCAAGGCGGTTAAATCCATGCATATCCCAGCAGGCAGCTTCTCCGGCAGAGAAAAGTCCTTTAAGCGTCGGGCTTTCGCCGGTGGCTTTTG
>JAOZRI010000242.1 GCA_029940235.1 Desulfobacula sp.
AGGGCAGCAGACATTCTTTTTAAGCCTTTTTCAAGAGTTGATCTTGGGCATCCAAAATTTAGCCGGATAAATCCCTTCTGCCCGAAAAATTTGCCATCTGAAAGGCCTACACCTGCTTGTTCAAAAAATGCTATTGGGTCGTCAAGATTTGTATCTCTAACATCAATCCAGGCAAGGTATGTTGATTCAATGGGGTTGAGTCTGCAGCCAGGCATTTTAGTGACATGGTCTTGAACAATATCCCGGTTTTTTTTCAGATAAACAATGAGCTGGGCAAGCCATTCATGACACTCTTTATAGGCTGCCTTTGCTGCAAAGAGTCCAAGAAGATTTACTTCAGGTACAATACCCTCTGACCTGGATTTAAACTTTTTTCTTAAATTTTCATCTGGAATAATTGCAAATGAAGCCCCAAGCCCCGGGATATTATAGGTTTTAGAGGGTGCCATAAGAGTAATGGTTTGTTTTGCTGCTATTCTTGATACAGATGCAGTGGGAATATGTTGTCTATCCTGATCAAGTACGAAATCGCTGTGAATTTCATCTGAGCAGATGATAACATCATGGGCTACACAAAGTTCCACAAGTTGATTTATTTCATCTTTTGTAAAAACAGTTCCGCACGGGTTGTACGGGCTGCAGAACATCAAAAGGCTTGTGCTGCTGTTTTTAAACTCTTTTTCAAGGGCAGGAAAATCAAGGGTGGCACGCTGGTTGATTTCCATCATGGGAACAGTCGCAAGAAGCTTTCCACAGTTTTTTGGAGCTGTAAAAAAAGGGGGGTAAACTGGAGTTGTGGTTACAATTTTGTCAAAGGGCTTGCCCATGGCTGCGCAGGCAACATTTAATGCACTGACAACTCCGGGAGTCCAGATAATCCAATCTTTTTCAATTTTCCAGTTATAAAGATTATATAAATTTTCAATAATGATTTCATTAAGATCGTCGGGTATGAGAGTATATCCCATAATTCCATGTTCAATACTCTGTTTTAGGGTGTCAAGAACAGGCTGTGGTGCTTTAAAATCCATATCAGCCACCCACATGGGAATAATATCCACGGTTTTATATTTTTCCCACTTCATTGAAGAGGTGTTTGTTCTGTCGATTATTTCATCGAAATTGTATTTTATCATTATTAAACTCCATTATCTTGCTTGTTACAAAAAAACGTTATATTAACATTAAAATACAAAAATAAAAGAGATGTTTTAAAAAAACAGTATAATAAATAACAGAAGTATTTTTATAATTAATGGCAGGCTGCATTATGAATACAGATGAAAAAATTGGTTACATCAGGCAATTGATGAAAGATAACCATATTGATGCTCTTATAATTGCGGATAATGACCCCCATCAAAGTGAATATATTGCTGATCACTGGCAGGCAAGAAAATGGCTTACAGGATTTTCAGGATCTGCAGGAACTGCTGTTATAACACTGGAACATGCAGTATTGTGGACTGATTTTCGATATTATATCCAGGCTGCAAAGCAGATAAAAGGATCACAATTTGAATTGTATAAAATGGGTGAACCCGATGTCCCAGGGTTTGAAAAATATCTTGTTGATACTCTAAAGCCAGGGAGTACCATTGGTGTTGACGGGAGTCTGCTGAGCATGGATAGTGCAAAAAAATATAAAGCAAAGTTTAAGGAAAAAGGAGTTTTATTAAATATCAATATTGATTTTATTGATCCTCTCTGGAAAGATCGCCCCCTGCTGCCAAAGTCAAAAGCCTTCTTTTTTTCAAAACAGTATGCAGGTAAGAGCAGAAGAGAGAAACTTGAACAGATTAGGGATCGCATGGAAGATTTTGGTGCATCATGTCATTTGATGGCAACGCTTGATGATATTGCATGGACATTGAATCTTCGGGGGAGAGATATTCATACAAATCCTGTTAATATTGCTTTTGTTTTGATCTTATCTAAAAAGGTGACTCTATTTTTAAATCCTGAAAAAATTGATAATGGGCTTGAAAACAGACTGAATCAAGATGGTATTTATATTGCTGAATATGGGGATATTGATGATGCTCTGTCAAATCTTGAAGATAATGAGACAATACTTCTTGATCCTGAAAATATAAATTACAGGCTTTTTCAATCCATAAATAAAAAATGCAGAGTCATAAAAAAAACAAATCCTGCAATTGCCCTGAAAGCGATTAAAAATAAGATTGAAATATCTCATTTAGAGCAGACAGCTGTAAAAGATGGTACAGCTGTTGTTAATTTTTTGTTCTGGCTTGAAAACCAAAACGACAATGAAAGCTTAAGTGAAATCTCGACGGCTGATAAACTTTATGAGTTTCGTAAAGAGCAGGATCTATTCATTGATAACAGCTTTGATCCCATTATGGCATATGGGGATCACTCTGCCATGTGTCACTATAGTGCAACCAGTGAGAGTGATGTGGTTATAGGCAAAGGTATGTTTTTAACTGATTCAGGGGGCAATTATCTTACAGGTACAACAGATATTACCAGAACAATCTGCAGGGACAGGGCAACAAAGCAGCAGATTAAAGATTATACCCTGGTGTTAAAAGGTCATATTGCCGTTGCAGCCACCCTCTTTCCCACAGGCACAAGAGGTTATCAAATTGATACCCTTGCAAGGCAGTATTTATGGAATCAGGGCATGGATTTTGGTCATGGTACAGGTCATGGAGTTGGTTTTTTTTTATGTGTTCATGAAGGCCCTGCAAAATTGAGCCCCCATCCCATTGATGTTAAGCTTGAAAAAGGCATGGTACTGACCAATGAACCTGGTATTTACAGAGAGGGTGAATATGGCATAAGGCTGGAAAATATGATTCTTGTGGAGCAATCCTTTGAAAATGATTTTGGAGCATTCATGAAATTTAAGAATTTGACATACTGCCATTTTGAAAGAGATCTTATTGATAGGAAAATGTTGTCTCAAAAAGAGATTGACTGGCTTAACAGTTATCATGCAAAGGTATATGAGAAAATATCACCGAACCTGGGTCACGATGCAGCTTTATGGCTCAGGGATAAAACTGAAACCTTTGAATAACGTCCCCTTTTGTCCAATTACCACGGAAAATGATAATCCTTACAATACGTTATGTATTCCTCTGATTATAATTTTTATCTTCCTTGCACTACGAACAAAATTGAACATTATTCAAAGGTATTGATGATGCAGCACAAATCTGTGAATGCAGTAAATGAAACAGATATGGACAGATTGTTATGTCTCATGACTGTCTCAAAAATATAATTTGCCTCTTAGATGTTTCGCACTATAGTTCTTGAGCCCTTTTGTTTACAGGGTTTATGGTTCATAAATCAACCCAGGCACGCTATTTGCTCTACTCTTTCTTAACATTGTGTTTTTATGTATTGGTACAACAATAAAAAAAAGAGTGGAGGAGCATATGAATATTCACGAAATAAAAAACAATTATAATCTGGTAAATTCTGTTGACTGGGAGATGACTCCTGAAGAAGCTATTGCACTGCACCTTGAATGGGGCCCTTTAAGATCACAGGCTTATTATAATTCACGTGATAATAATAATGAAACTGTATATTTTGTTATTAATACATGGAAACGGCCGCCTATTTTGACCTTGATCAGAAGGAGAGGGTTTGATTCAGAGGATCTTGGAACCTTCAGGCTTCCTAAAAACCTTGAAGATGAGTTTATGAAGGAAATCGGACAGTATAAGGGAGTGTATGCTGTTGAAGGTAAGGTCAGAGAGTGGCTTAAAAAGGAACTTGATGTTTAATAAGCTCCCTTTTTTTGGCAGTACCTACAGGGGCAAAAATAAAATTTTTTGCTAAAATTTGCCCCTGATTTTTTTAACTCTCTTTTTTATTATTTTTAATAAAATCTTTTACCATCATTTCTCCCAGTTCCTTTGAACGTTTTGTGGCTGATTCTATGGCATTGATCATTGTTGTTCTAAGCCCACCCTGTTCAAGGGTGTGGATTCCTGCTATGGCTGTTCCGCCAGGAGAGGCCACCCTATCTTTGAGCTGCCCTGGATGCTCTTTTGATTCCATGAGAAGTTTTGCAGCACCAAGAACAGTTTGTGTGGATAAAAACAGAGCGTCTTTTCTTGATAATCCCATTTTTACACCACCATCTGCCATGGCATCAACAATG
>JAOZRI010000243.1 GCA_029940235.1 Desulfobacula sp.
AATGTTGCTTCCATGCAGCTTAGAAACCCAATGCACAGATCCCATGAACATCTTTGCAAGATAGCTCTTGATGTATGTGACGGTGTTTTGATCCATTCACTCATTGGTAACCTCAAACCAGGTGACATCCCTGCAGATGTTCGTATTGAGTGTATTGACAGATTAATTCAAGATTATTTTGTCCCTGAGCATATTGTCAATGGCGGGTACCCACTGGACATGAGATATGCAGGTCCAAGAGAGGGTCTTCTCCATGCAACCTTCCGCCAGAACTATGGTGTTAATAGAATGATTATCGGCCGTGATCATGCAGGTGTTGGTGATTTTTATACACTGTTTGAAGCACAGGAAATTTTTGATCAAATTCCTGCTCCTTCAGAACCTGGCAAGGCACTTTTGTGCGAAGCCTTAAAAATTGACTGGACATTCTACTGCCACAAGTGTGACGGCATGGCTTCCATGAGAACCTGCCCCCATGGCAAAGATGACAGGGTTATTCTTTCTGGTACTAAGCTGCGCCATGCATTGTCCAACAATGAAGAAGTTGTTGATCACTTTGGCCGTGAAGAAGTTCTGGTTATTTTGAGAAAATACTATGCATCTTTAACTGAGAAAGTTGAAGTTAAACTGCAGAGTCATGCAGAAGGAAGTAAAATGTAAGTAATTCTATTCAGGATAATTATATTTTAAATTATAGGGGGACTTTCCTTTTAAACAGGAAAGTCCCCTTTTTTAATTTTGAGGATCATATCATAAATATGTTTTTTGGAAAGGTTGTATTCTCCGGCAATCTGTTTTGCAAGACCTGATGTACCAAGATCATTGGTTTGAAATCTCTCAATGATAACTGCTTTCAACTCCTCCTGGCCCATAGATTTTTTTTCTGAACAACCCTGAACAAACAAAGAACATTCACCTTTTATGGTCTCTTTCTCTTCCAGTTTTTTAAGGATAGCAGAAAGATTTCCCCTGATATATTCTTCATGGAGTTTGGTTATTTCCCTTGCAAGGCAGGCTTTTCTGTCACCAAAGCTGTTTAACATAGCATTAAGAAGGTTTTTAATACGTTTGGGAGATTCATAAAAAATAAGAGTTGGAATCTGGGTTTTTAAAATTTCAAGGGCCTGTTTCTGTTTCTGCTTTTTTTTGGGTAAAAAACCCAGAAAGGTAAATGAGTCAGTTGGAAGCCCTGCAACACTTAAACCTGCAATGGCAGCATTGCATCCAGGAATGGGGATAATGCTGATTTTTTCTCTTGCAACACTTGTTACAAGTTTATATCCTGGGTCTGAAATCGTTGGTGTGCCGGCATCACTGATCAAAGCAATATTAAGTCCGTTTTTCAGGTGCCTTATGATTCCAGGTGTTTTATCTACCTCATTATGTTCATGGCAGGAGATAAGTCTGGTATCAATGTCATAATGTAAAAGAAGTTTCCGTGAGTGCCTTGTATCTTCTGCTGCAATGAGATCAACCTCTTTTAAAGTTCTGACAGCTCTGAATGTAATATCTTCAAGATTGCCCACAGGAGTTGCAACAATAAAAAGGGTTCCCTGCAAATTATGATTTTCCATTTAAAAATACCTTACTGCTTTTCAATGTATTTTTTATACTGTTTAAAATAAGCAAAATATATCTGTTTTAATAAGCATGGGGCAGTGATCGATGCAAAGAGAGTTATAACAGCAGAGGAGATCATGGATAATTTTGATCAGATCAAAAGCATTGAGAATGCACTTCCCTATGAAGATTGCAGCCAGATTTACAGCCTGGGGAAACCTTTAACTGGTAGATAAAGAGAATTAAAACTATTCAATAATTAGTTTCTGACCTGGAAATATGGTGCTCCCCTCTCTTAAATGGTTTAAGGCAAGAAAGCGATCCAAGTTCATATTATATCTTTTTGCAATCAAAAATGGGCTGTCACCGGATTGGACCCTATATGTTGATCCTTTGTTTTCTGCAACTTTGATTTGACTTTTGGAAGAGGTAATATAAAGTCTTTGTCCAATACTTAATGAAGTGTTGGAAAGTTTATTTACAAGCATTATAGTTTTTGTGGTGGTACCAAATTTTCTTGCAATAATCCAAAGGTTGTCACCGCGCCTGACTGTATATCTTAAAGTCTTTCCTGGTTGGATCGGATGGGAAACAACTGTTTTATTGCTTACAATATGATTGCGGCTTGGAATTTTTAAAATTTTACCTGCAATAATTGTATGCCTCCTATTAAGATTGTTTGCACTGGATATGGCCCTGATAGATGTCTTATATTTTCTGGCAATTGCCGATAGTGTATCTCCTCTTCTTACGCGGTGATATACATACATTGGAGGAGGCGAGTAAGTTGTTTTGATTTTATCAATTCTTGAAAGAAACAGCTGGGCCTTTTCCTCAGGAATTTTTAAGTGATAGGTTTCAGGAGGTAAAAGAGCATATCTTAGCTCCGGGTTTAAATCCTTTAACATTTTTGAACTTACGTTTATCTCTTTTGCAATATCTTTTAACCTTACCTGTTTTTTGATTTCACAAGTTTTGTATTTTATGGGGGATAATGGCTTGCTGATTTTTATATTATACTTGTCAAGATTATTTATGATATGCAGTGTTGCAAGGAATCTTGGAACATATCTTGAGGTCTCCCTTGGCAGGCTTTGGAAAAGATCCCAGAAGTTGTCAAGATAGTTGATTTTTTGCTTGCGAATAATCCTTAGCACTCTTGATTCACCACAATTATATGCTGCAAGGGCTGTAGTCCAGTCCCCAAAAAGGTTATGAAGTTCCTTTAGATAGGCAATAGCTGCTCTTGTTGCTTTTTCAGGGTCAAGGCGTTCATCGATATAGTAGTTACGGCTTAAGCCGAATTTATATCCGGTTGAAGGAATAAACTGCCATAAACCAAGAGCTCTTGCCCTGGAAAGTGCTCTTATTTTAAACCCGCTTTCAATTAATGGCAGCCATGAGAGTTCTTCGGGCAGCCCTGATTTTTTTAATTCTGCAACAATAAATGGTCTGTATCTTTGAGAACGTTCAATGGATTGTTCAAGAAATTTTCGTTCAGGCCCGGTAAGTCGTTTTATCTCTTTTTCGACATATCTATTTAAAGTAATTGGTATTTCATCGTGCAGCCCGTTTGCAACTATCTGGCGCGATGCATATATTTCAAGAATCCGTTTTGATATAAGATATCGGATATCCTCTTTCTGCTGATTGAATTCTGGATGATTCTGGGAGTCAATTTTAAGTATTGAATAGTAGGCAGAATCCAGACTGGTAAGTGCTTCTTCGAGTTTACCCTTTTCCCACATCTGCTGGGCATAATTACATAGTTCCAGTGCCTGGTCAATTCTGTTCTGGGCAAGTAAGTTAGAATCTTTAAGATCACCCTTGGAATCCATTTTAAAATTGCTTGCAGGCTTGTCTTTGGAAGTATTATGCAGGGCAGTTACCCTGCTACTGGTGGAGTTACTGAGATTTTTTGCTTCTTCTGAACTCTTAACTATTAACTCTTCTTCATTAATATTAGAGGCAATATTTGAATTTTCAGATGTGCTATTTAGCTGGGGAGCGTCTATAATATTGACATGCTGTCCATTGTAATCATCGGAAGCAGTTTTAATGTTCGAGTGTTGACAACCTGCCGTAAGCCAGACAAGTATTAAAAGAATGGTAAATTTATAACCAGACATTTTTCTCCTTTAATCATATGTTAATATTTCCCATAGCTTATTTATAAAACTTTGAAACGGTTGTCAAGTATATATATTGATGCTTTGAGCAGCAATATATCAGTATTAACGAATCTTGTGGTGTAGTAAAAACATATTGCATTTATGATTTTATTTTGATATGTTATAAAGTTATTGCATTTTGTGTTGTGTAAGATTGTTAAAAAACACAATTTTATATCAAATCAAGTGTAATTTTGTGGAAAAAGGAGTAATTCAGCGTAATAAAGGGTTTTAAAGGCTTTAATTTATCTCTTGGAACTTGATGCATATAAATTCCTAAAATTTAGGCTTGATTATCTTATTTTATTCTGATACTCTCTCTCGATCTTTTTGCCATGACATAGAGTTATGGTTAATTTAAGATGAGCCGATATAGCTCAGTTGGTAGAGCATCTCACTTGTAATGAGAATGT
>JAOZRI010000244.1 GCA_029940235.1 Desulfobacula sp.
TGGCCGGGTAATGTATTTTCACCCACTGTTCTTTGACAGATATTAACCCTTGTTCTGAGAGCCATTTGTTGGTCATGCCCGCCGCCAGTGAGCTTGGTCGTTCTGTTTCTAATAACATTACGTCAATATAACAAAATATTGACAAAAGGCAGACATGAGCATATATTTATACTATGAAATATTTAAATTGGAATTCCGAAAAGAATGAATTGTTAAAACGCGAACGTGGGATTGCCTTTGAAGAAATAGCTTATTTGATTGAATCAGAACAGATCATTGGTATTGAAGAAAATCCAGGGCGACCTGATCAGAAAATGTATATCCTTGAAATTGAAAATTATGCTATTCTTGTACCGTTTGTAGAGAATGATAAAGAGATATTTCTCAAAACTGCATTTCCAAGTCGCAAATATACAAAACGTTATGGTTTAAAGGGGGTATGATGAAAAGAATAAATAAAAAAATATTTAGGCCACTTGATCAAGAAGAAAAAGACTTGATGGAATCAGTTGAACGTGATGAATGGCAACCTATTAGAAACATTACTGAAGAAAAAGAAAAAGCGATGTTAGCTGCTCGTAATACTTTGAAGAAAGACAAGCGTATTAATCTTCGTCTTACTCAAAAAGATTATCATCAAATCCAGATAAAGGCTATTGAAGAGGGGATACCGTATCAAACACTTATTTCTAGTCTCGTACATAAGTATCTTAATGGGGCTTTGGCTTAAACTTATCTTGAAAAATAACAGAACATGGCGCTTCACTGGATTGCAGGGGCCTCAGTCGTTTTGAAAAGTGTTGGTTTAACAAATTCTACTATTACGAACAAATTTTTTGGAAACCCCTGCAACCAGTGAACTTGGCATTATAAATTTGCCATATAATAAGCCATATAAATATATTGACAATACGCAAATATAGCATTATACTCTTTTTATGGAAACCAAAGCTGATTTTGAATGGGACGAGAATAAAGACAAAACCAATCAAGAGAAACATGGTGTGTCATTCGCACTTGCTCAATTAGCCTTTTTAGACCACAGTCGTCTAATTTTAGAGGATTTGGAACATAGCATTGATGAAAAAAGATACTATTGTTTGGGAAGAGTTTCTGGCGGTATCTTGACCGTAAGGTTTACATACCGTTCAGACACAATCAGAATTTTTGGCGCTGGATATTGGCGGAAAGGAAAAAAAATCTATGAAAAAGAAAATAGAATACACTAATGAACCGATGGGTAAAGTTAGAGTCGTTTCTGATTTTCTGCCATCCCCTGAAGAACTGGCATTAAAGGATGAAACCATAAAAATCACGATTGCGCTCAGTAAGGCTAGTGTTGATTTTTTCAAAAATGAAGCCCAAAAGTACAATACACAATATCAGAAAATGATTCGTCGGCTTTTGGATGAGTATGCAACCCATCAAGCATAAACTATAAATGCACAGAAATTTTGTTTTAATACCACATTCAGCCACAACTGTTTTCATGGCTTTTTGTGCACCACCTCTATCCATTGAATTTGCTGTTTGAATTATATATTAACAAACTAAGACAAATTCAAAAATGTTCTGGTTCTGGCATAACCTGAAGATAATCTAAGTTTGGTGTTTTCTATTAAAGCATACAGTGTCGGCACAACAATCAAAGTGAGGATGGTTGCAATCAGAAGTCCAAAAATAACCACGATTGCCATGGATCTCCACCACTGGGTGGATTCGCTTGCCAGAGACATTGCCATTATATGAAAATCATAGCTTATGCCTGTGACCATGGGCAAAAGTCCTAAAATTGTAGTAACGGCTGTTAAAATAACAGGTCTTAACCTTGTAGCACCGGCAAGGACAACAGCATTGCGAATATTCATGCCATTGTCTCTAAGTTTATTGGTATAGTCAATTAAAACAATGGCATTATTTACAACAACACCTGCAAGGGAGATAATACCAACTCCTGTCATGATTATGCCAAAGGGCGAATTAATCACAGCAAGTCCCCAGAATGCTCCACCAAGGGAAAGAATAACTGAAGTAAGAATTATTGCAGGCTGGACAATAGAGTTAAACAGGGTTACAAGAATCAGAAAAATTAAAAACAGAGCAATTACAAATGCTTTGGATAGAAACTCTTCAGATTCCTGCTGATCTTGATTTTCACCTGTGAATTTGTATTTATATCCATTGGGAAGTTTCATATCTTTATCTTTGAACAATTCTAAGAGTAATTCTTGTGCCTGCATTCTTGCGATGGTGCCAGTAGTTTTTGATTCATCAACATTTGCCTTGATTGTAACAACACGCTCATGGTTTTTGCGGACAATATCGCCAATGGTACCTGCATATTCTATTGTGGCAAGGGTGGTCAAAGGCACAATAGTTCCTGAGGGTGTCGGAATCATGAGTTTATGAAGAATATCTGCAACCTGCCTGTCAGAATCTTTAAGCTTTACCACAATATCATAATCTTCATCACCTTCATAATAAGTTGATACATCAAGCCCGTTATAGGCTGTTTTCAATGCAGTACCAATGGCACTGGTGGTCATACCAAAAAGAGCAACTTTCTGGCGATCAATTTTTACCTCTACGCTGGGAAGTCCACCCTGGTAATCATCTCTAACATCTTTTACATGGGGAATATTTTCAATTACCTTTTTAATATTCTGTGCAATTTTGTTTAAAATTTCAAAATTATCTCCTGAAATCTCAATATTAACTGGAGGGCCTGTGGGAGGACCTTCCTGTAATTCATCCACAGTGATTTTAACACCTGCTATATTTTTCACCCGGCGTCTTAACTCTTCAAGGTCATTTTTGGTTGCTGATTTTCTGTTTTCAAAATCAATAAACTGAATACCAATATGGTTGGGAAGATTGGAATCAAACATGGAAGCGCCCGCATTTTGGACTACCTTTGTATAGATATGTTCAATATTATTGATATTTCCAGGAGCCATGAACTTTGTCCCATCTAAATTTTCATGCTCCTGAAGTTTTAAGGCATCACTATAGTTTAGATTGTTCTCACCTTGAGTTATTGCAATTTCAATCTTTTTAACTGTTCTGTCAATGAAATCAAGATCTGCTCCCTCCGGGGGGTCAATATTAATGTAGGCTGATTTTGGATCAATGGAAGGAAAGAACTCCACTGGTTTTTCAACACCTATTTTTAAAAACCAGATCTGAAAAAGAATAATCAAAACAGCAAAAGCTCCGATTAATACCGTGATATTATGATCAAGGGCTTTATTTAATGTTTTTGCATAAAATTTTAATACTACTCCTTTAATCTCAATGGGCTTTTGGGTCTGCTCTTTAATTTTTTCATCGGAGAGTATTTCGCTGTCAGTTTTTAAATTTTTTGCCTTCATGAAAAAAGCACAAAGGGCAGGATTGATCACAAGGGCCACAAAAAGAGATGAAGTCAAGGTAACGATGAGGGTTATGGGAAGATATTTCATGAATTCACCCATGATGCCGGGCCAGAAAATCATGGGGAAAAAAGCAGCCAGAGTTGTGAGTGTAGAACCTATTACAGGCCATGCCACCTCGCTTGTGGCTTGCATGGCAGCCTGGACCTTTGAACTTCCCTGCTGCATATATCGATAAATATTTTCAACTATAACAATGGCATTATCCACCAGCATACCAAGGGCCAGGGTTAAAGAAAAAAGAACAACCATATTTAAAGTATACCCCATGGCATAGAGTGCCACAAAAGATAAAAACATTGAAAAAGGTATTGCAATCCCAACCAATAGAGCATTTCTGAACCCAAGGGCAATAAACAGTACAATTACAACAAGGATAAGGCCTGAAATAATATTATTCTCAAGATCTGCAACCATAAGTCTGATATCTTTTGATTTATTCATCAGCTTGGTAATGGTGGTATTTCTTGGAAATGTTTTTTGGGCTTCCTGTACAATGACATCAATCTTATCACAAATAAAAATAATATTTTCGCCAACTCTCTTTTTTATTGATATATTAATAGCATCCACACCATTAAGACGTGAGCGTGAAGTCTCCTCCTTGATCCCGTCCACAATAGTGGCTACATCTTTTAGATAAATTGGATTACCATTATGGGTGGCAACCACAAGGGTAAGTATCTCTTCAGGAGTTTCAAA
>JAOZRI010000245.1:0-3556 GCA_029940235.1 Desulfobacula sp.
GGGGCGGTCGCACAAACCATAGGTAATAAGCCCTGATTTGAATTCAGGCCGGGGAATAATTTCTCCCTCTTTAAGATATCTGTTAAAAGGGACTTTTCGACATGTTTCCATGTCAACAAGGTCTTTGTAATTTGCAATGTCATCGCCAAGTATAAAGCCGCCAAGATGAACAGGAAATTGAGCAAAAGCAGAATTGTGTAAAAATAGTAAAATTAGAAAGCTTAAGATAAAACATGTTTTTTTCATTGCTGATTTCCTTTTGGTAGTATTATGACCAACATTCTATCACAGGCTGAATGTTTTAAAAAGTGCCAGAAGAAAAAAATCAGATGAAATAAATCAGAAGAAAAAAACTCCAGATATTTGTCAGAAGGATCAAATTGTTAAAAATTTATATCAGCCATTTTAGATCAATTTTTCCAGAGTATCCAGAAGGTATTGAATTTGTTTTTTTGTATGTTCCGAAAAAACAGTGATTCTGAGCACTCCACCAGGAGGCCCTCCAATATAGTTTGTAAACTGTATGATGATTCCTTTTTTTATCAGTTCTTTGTGCACCATTGCCATTTTTTCAGGATTATCCAAAGCAAAGGCTGTAATGGGTTGAGGAGTATCAGTGATTTTAATACCAAGTTTTCTTATCCCGATTTTTACATATTGGCTGTTTTCTGACAGGCGTTTTCTTTTTTGTGGATTGTTCAAAAGAAAATCAAGGCCGAAACCGGCCGCAGCAGCACCTGGTATATCAATTCGACTGGCTCCGTTTAATACATTGCTTGTTATTTTTATATGATTAATAAAATTTTCACTGCCCGGGATAAAACCGCCAAAACCTCCAAAAGCTTTTGCAAAGGTACCACCAAAAAAACAGCGTTCTGATACAATTCCAAAATGATCATAGGTGCCACGACCATTAGGACCGATCACTCCTGCTGCATGGGCATCATCTAACCACATGAGACCATTATAGGGTTCGAGTATCTGAGCATATTTATCCACAGGAGCAATAGTTCCAAAGGTGGGGAAAATCCCGTCACTGACAAGAAGGGGGATCTGCCCATCCTTTAGATTAGCGTCTATCTTGTCTTTAAGATCATCATGGTCAAGATGTTTAAAAGTTGTAACAGGCTTGTCAACAAGCCTGACACCATCAAGACCTGCATAATGGGTTGCCTCATCAATAAAAATTTTATCATATTGATCTGCAAGACTTGAAATCCCGATGGCAGAAGACATGTATCCTGCCGGAAATGTCACAGCAGCCTTTGTCCCAAAATATTGAGCTGTCTTTTTTTCCAGCTCAGTTATGACAGGGCTGTCCCCAACTGCGGTGCCAGTTCCGGTGCCATATGTCATCATGGCTGATGCTGCAGTTTTAAGTAAATCTGGATGACTCTGCAGGCAGTAATAGGCAGTTCCGCCAAAATACAGAAATTTTCGTCCGCCCAGGACAATTTTTGCACCGGGCGGTGTCTCCATTGGCATGTTTTCCTGCAAAAACTCCATTGTATTATTCTTTGAATTCATAATTCCTATTTTTTGCCCTTTCCTATTAGCAGCTTTGCCATATGACTATTTACATAAAATAACATCTAACTACCTTGATTCTTTGACAATTCATTGTGTGGTGGATAACCCGATCCGTCACATGGCAGTTAGTCCAAAACAACACCTTCACATTTTTCAAGAAATTCACGATTAATATCAGCACCCAGTCCCGGAGTATCAGGAAGAGTGATATTTTCTTCCTGACATATCATTCCATTGTCAACAGGATCAATGCTTAAGGAAAAATGGCCGTCCAGATCAAGATATTTTATATTTGGATGTGCGCTTGCGATATGTGCTGCCGCAGTCAGGCCAAGACGGGTTTCATTCATACAGCCTAACATGCAGGGAAGCCCCGCACTTACGGCAATATTGTCAATTTTAACAGCAGTGTTAATGCCGCCTGATTTGGAAAGTTTTATGTTTAAAATATCACAGCATCCGTTGGCTGCAAGTTTAAAAGCATCCTTATCATCAAAAACAGATTCATCGGCTGCTATTGGTGTAATACCGATTTCCCGCAGGCGCCTCATATTCTCATAATCCCATACAGGCAGGGGCTGTTCGCAATATTCAAGATTATATGGTTCCATCCTTTTCAATGCAACAGTGGCAGTTGGATAATCCCACCCCTGGTTTGCATCCACACGAATTTTAATGTCAGGGCCTATGCGCTCTCTTATTTTTTGAATTCTTGTCACGTCAGTTTCAAGACTCTCACCAAGTTTAACCTTAATGGCTGTAAAACCATCATTTTTAAATATCAGTGCCTTATTTGCCATGATTTCAGGCGTATCAATACCAATTGTCTGATCTGTTTTTAAAACACGCTTATCCCCGCCAAGAAGAGCATAAAGGGGAAGTCCTGCAACTTTACCTGCAATATCATATAAAGCCATATCAAATCCTGCTTTAACAGCAGAGTTGAATCTAAGATATCGGTTCATGCAATTAAGGTTGCCTGAGATATCCAGAGGATTATTGCCCATAAGCAGTTTGCCAAGATCAATGGCAGCAGCTTCACACGTACCTTGTGTTTCTCCTGTTACTGCATGGTAATGTGCCACTTCTCCCATGCCGTAAATCCCTGTACTGGTTTCAATTTTAATGAAAAAAGATTCAACTTCTTTTATCACACCCAATGCAATTTTAAAGGGTTCCTTAAGCGGTATAAGTGCTTTGAAAATTGAAATTTTAGTAATTTTAATATTCTGTTCCATGTTTTATTATTCTATCCTCCCTGTTGTATAAATCTGGCTGTTAAGCCTGTTGTTTATTGAGTATTATGATTTGTAAAAGCAGCTCCTTCAACAATTTTTCATACATTACAATTTTAACAATCTTTAATGTCTCCACAAGCCAAAGCAGCATACTCGGCTATTTCATTAATATGGTTTTTCAACTCTTTATCTTTAATGTTTTTTATCATGAAATCGCAAAGCTTTTCAATGCACAGGTAAGGTTTTCCATTCTCTATACATTCAAGCTGAAATACAGGTGTAATTTCAATATCTTCAATTAAGGTCTTTTCTTCATTGTTTATGGTCCCTTTTGTGATTTTGAAGTTGGCAATAAGGCTTAAGACCGAACAGGGAATTGAGAACAGTGATGACAGATTCCCCTGGCCATATAGGATTGGAACAATACGGTCAGGATCCCGTCTGGTTTTATAGTATTCCCAGGGTTGGACTACATGGGCATGGTGAGAAACAATTAAATCAGCACCATATTCAGCAATATGATGGGCTATGTCAATTTGATTCTGCATGGGATAGAGCTCAAACTCCAGTCCCCAGTGAAAAGAGACAATAATTAAATCACATTTTTGAGACTTGCAATAATCAACCTGTGTTTCCAAAAGAGAAATATCCAACTCAGGATCTAAATTATGAAATGGTATGGTATTTACAAGATAACTCTTTCCTTCTGGATAGTCTCTTAAATTCAAACTATAGGTAGAGCCGATAAGTCCGAGTTTAAATCCACTCTTTTCATATATGAGCGCTTT
>JAOZRI010000245.1:3566-4129 GCA_029940235.1 Desulfobacula sp.
AGCTTTTTTTTGATCTTCTTGAGTTTTATTGACGCCATAGTATAAAATGCCGTCCTTCTCCAGTTGGTCAAGAGTAGTCTCAAACCCCTGCCACCCGCAATCTAAAATATGGTTATTTGCCAATTGAAAAATTGTATATTGTTTATTTTGATGTCCTTTTAAAGCCTCATATTGATCTTTAGTTGCATTGATTTTTGGCATTTCATCAAGGGTAAAAGTGGTTTTGTCAACCTCCTCTCTGGTAAGAGTTGATTCTAAGTTAGCAATGGCAACATCAGCAGAGAAGATTAAATCATGAACATTTTCATAAAATTTATCTTTTGAATTTTCAGTGCCTTTTGCATTCATAAGGTCGCCAACCGAACTCAGGTTGAGTGATGATTTTTTATCAAAGCCATCCGGCAGTAGCTTTAAAGGTTTTACTCTATTGGTTGCAAAATAGTGTTCTAAATTTCTGCCTTTTTGTCCCCTGGTAATACTCTTATCAACTTTATATACAAAATAGGCATTATTTATAGCGGTAAGTTTATCAGGATCATGAATTAAGGGATATTTCCAAAAAT
>JAOZRI010000246.1 GCA_029940235.1 Desulfobacula sp.
AAAGCAAAACAGAAAAAGAAGGATAAATCATAGGGCAGTTTAAAAAATCAAAAAGGATCATGCCATCTATTTTAACAATAATTATTCTTCACAACCAATGTCCTTTTTGTCTTCATCCAGAAACTCATCGCCTCAAACCGGGTAATAATATCGCTTGGTCTCATTTCTTGACTGATCGTATGTGCAATATTTTTTAGTACAATATTACCTGAATGATGGCCAAACGTATCGTTATAATCTTGCTCTCGTTGAGTTTTGAAGGATTTTTTATAAAGATCGGGACAATACTTTTGAAATTGCTTTAGATGATGTTTTAGATGTTGCAATGATGAGATATGCAATATATCATTAACTGAATTAATAATGATTCAAGCTTAATATTACAAATATGATGATTGACCAATTTCTATTATATATGATAATTTTGAACCAAAAGCTATGAATATAAAAAAAAATAAAACACTGGTACAAATCATTTATTCAAGATTTTTAAATACTAATTTAAGAACCTGGAGTAACGTGATATTTATTATCGCCTTTATTATTCCTGCAGTTACTCTGTTTAGTTTGGGGATTATTTCCACTTCGCTTAAAATAAAAAATAAAGCTTTAATCAGTTCAAACAGTAATTTGAATAAAGTGATGGTCTCTTATCAAAACAATTTAAAAAAACTTGAAAATCAGGCAGTCTCTCTTTCAGAGCATGCCAATTTAAGACTCTTAGTGGGAGCTATTACCAAAGCAGATGAATATAAAGCAGAAAATTTTCTGCTCAGGAAGTGGCTTGGAACATCTTTGAGACAATTGAACCAATCACAGTATTTAACTGGGATAGCTGTGTTTTCGTTAAAAAAGAATGTGCTTGCCCATACCCATGATCATATCAATCTTCCTGCAGCAATCGCTGAAAGCTCCCTAATAGATGCTGCATTACGTCGAAAGCCAGTGTCGGAAAACCAGTTGGTTTCTATAGGTTTAATCAATGAATTAAATATTGAATCAAATAACATCAATAAATTACCCGATTATCTAATACTTCAACTGGCCACTGTGCCAATTATGGATAAAAATACAATAATTGGTGTGTTGATGATATATAAGTTTCTTCATGAACAGACAAGTTGGATAAAAAAGCTCGGAGAAGAATTGCAGGCCGATATCGCTATTTACACGGATGACTCCTTGTTGTTGCAGCAAAGTACCAAACAAAATATAATTGAAGAATTTGTCAAATTGTTTACATTTGGGAACTTGCAAGGTCAGGTGGAGTTTCCCCCTGAATTGAGGAATGCGTTAGAGAAACAAGGTTCTACCAATCAGTCATTTAATTTGGAAAATCTTGAAAAAAAAGTTGTTGGAACTGTATTGATTAACACTAAGGTTGACAAATATTTTAATGAAATAATTACATCATTGGTGCTACTTGTTGTATTTATAAGTGTAATATTTTTACTGGGTATCATCTTTAGGTTATGGACATTTCGTATTCTTAACCGTCTTCGGGAGCTTATATCCCTGATTCAAGAAATTGCAAAAGGAAATTATTCTAATCTGATTCCCATTAATCAAAAAGATGTCATTAGTGATCTAACAGAAGAGATTAATAAAATGGCAGAGGAAATCCAGAAAAGAGAAAAATTTAAAGATGATTTTCTCGCTAACACTTCCCATGAATTAAAAACGCCATTACAAGGTATTATTGGCATTTCCGAGTCACTCCAGGATGGTGCAACAGGAAAATTGCCACTGCAAACCCAAAAACAGTTAGAGATGATTACCCAGAGTGGAAATCGATTGGCACGACTGATTAATGATATTCTGGACTATGCAAAATTGAAAAATGTCGAACTTGTGCTGGAGACAAAACCAACAGATATTTTTTCTCTGGTGGATATTGTTCTTAAACTGTCGCAACCCATGGCAGAAAAAAAAGAGTTAATATTGATCAATCGGATTTCAAGCTCGACTCCTTTAGTTGATTGTGATGAAGAGAGATCTTTTCAAATCTTTTTTAATTTGATCGGCAATGCCATTAAATTTACTGAAAGCGGATCCGTGATTGTTACGGTGCAAAAAAAGGATCAAATGCTGGAAATATCAGTAAAGGATACAGGAATTGGTATTCCAAAAGAAAAAATTGATCTTATTTTTCGATCCTTTCAACAGGCAAGTCCTTCCATAGGGCACAGGTTCGGAGGAACCGGTTTAGGATTGAGTATGGCAAAATATCTGGTTGAACTGCATGGCGGCCAGCTTTTGGTGGAATCTGTTGTTGGTGAAGGCTCCAGATTTTATTTCACACTTCCCATCAGCCAGAATCAATCCATGGAGGATACCCCTTCAGATTTGCAGGCATATGATAAACCTGTATCCACAGCATTGCCGGAAACAGACTATACATCACTGCCTGAAAGCAAGGGGCTTCAAAATAATCAATATGAAATATTAATTGTGGACGATGAACCAGTTAATGTGCAAGTGGTTTCCAATTATTTGATTACTCAGCATTATTCAGTCACCAAAGCAGTAAACGGTTCAGAAGCCCTGGCATCAATTCAACACCATAAACCAGACCTTGTCCTGCTGGATATAATGATGCCTGGAACTTCTGGTTTTGAAGTGTGTCAACAACTCAGGAAAACTTTTTCAATGCATCAACTGCCCATTATATTTCTAACAGCTAAAAATCAAGTGTCAGACCTGCTGGAAGGATTTTCACTGGGTGCTAACGATTATATTACCAAACCGTTTCAGAAAAATGAATTGCTGGCTCGGGTAGAACGTCATCTTGAGATCAATAGACATACAGAACGTCTTGCCTGCTTAAATCAATTTGCAAATCAATTGATTAAGTTCAGTAACATGAGCCAGATGTTTGAAAGTGCTTTCCATCTGATCAGCAGTCAACTCTCCATTCAATCAGGCGCCTTAGTGCAAAAAGACAAAATCATTCAAGAATATCTTTCACCTGAAACAGCTCATTTCATTGAATTATTAAAAAAAGTACCTGAAGATGAAGAAATCATTTGTATGGAAGATCTGCCTGACCACCATTTGATTTCTGTTCAATTAAGGGGATTCAAAGATTTTCAATTGGTTATAAGACGCAAAGGCGACTGCATTGCATTCTCATCTGCCGATCATGAATATATTCAAAGTATTATTAATCTCATTAGAATATCTCGATACAATATAGAAGAGTTGCTCAAGGAGCCAAATCTGTTAAATGATCTGTTCGCAATCCAGGCGAAACTGAATCATATTCTGTATATTAAAACAAGATCACCCTATTGCTATGTTCATGTGGATAATAGGAAAGAGCCTTGGATTTATAGAGTCACCATGAAAATGCTGCAACGTTTTTTCCATGAGGAGCTGTTATTGAAAATCCAACGATCCTATTTGGTAAATCCAGACAAAATGCGCGAGATCATACGATCTGGAAAAAATGATACCCTGATCAAACTGGTCAATGATGAATTTCTTCCCATCAGCCGCAAGTTGGTCTCTAAAATTAAAAAACAATATCCTGGATATTTTAAATTCTAACCTTTCTCTGGTTGGAGTATCCTGCCAAGTATTCAATGCAATGAATCTTTAACCCTTCCCTTAAAAAAAAGTTAATGAGCATCAGCATTTACTCTAAAATTGATCATTAAGTGTATAATTTCAAATAATAGAGCTCCTTTTTATATATTATCAGACTCATTTCAGAACTTTTTATACAAGATTTAAAATTGCTTATCTATCTGTATATATAAAATATTTTGCTCTATCTTACCTCAGAATAGCCCAGGGATAGTTCACTTTAAAACAATGCAATTGATCCTCAAATATTATTCCATTACAAAAATATGTAAAGGAGGTGTAAATTTTTTGAAAATTCAATGAAAGTATGTAAGCAGGTTTTTATGAAATGTCTATTGGTAACGGCGATTTTGAGCCTGCTTTTGAAAGTAATGGTATTACACACTTACAAAACATTTTAAGTAATTTAGGAAATTAAATAAGGAGAGATTTATTATGAGAAGACTACATCTATTATTGGTTTTAGCCTTAATTGGCGGTATGTTTATGTTTAGTATGCCCACAAAATCCCAAGCTGCAGCAGACTGGCA
>JAOZRI010000247.1 GCA_029940235.1 Desulfobacula sp.
TTTCATGTGCAAGATAAACCACAAAACTTAAAATTATGCAAGAATTGATTCTTAATATGTCCATGGCTGAATATTTGTATGTTACTCATAGCATCTTTGTTTTAAGTTTTATTCTTTGGATATTGCAAACGTCAGTGGTTGTGTTGTTAACTATCCCGACAGGCAGAAACCTCAAAATCAAGTTGTTATAAACCGGAATCAAATTTTAAAATACACATTCCACTATGCTACAAGTAAAAATGAATGTGCCTGTTCTGGGTTTAGTGGGTATATATATTATATAAATTACAATTGAAGAATAGCTTATAGCATAGCTTTTGGTTCATATAATGTAAAATCAAATAGCAAAATAATATTCAGCTTAACCACAATATATAGAATCAATAACTTAGCTTTCCAGTTTATTTTTTATCCAACACATCTCTTATCTTGCGAGAAAGATCTTTCATCACAATCGGTTTCAATAAAAAGCCATTAATACCCAGGGAAGTTGCCTTTTCTTCAGACATAATGTTACTGAATCCAGTGCAAAGAAGGATTGGAATATCAGGGCAGATTTTTGTCAGCTCTGCTGATAGTTTATCCCCGGACATATTCGGCATTTGCATGTCAGTAATCACCAAGTCAAATCTATCAGGTGCTGCTCTAAAAATTTCAAGAGTTTCAAGGCTGCTTGAACATGAAGTAACTTTATAGCCCAGTCGCTCTAACACCTCTTTTTCCATTTCAATTATGTCTTTTTCATCATCAACAAGAAAAATATGTTCAGTGCCACCTTGAATTGATTCTTCTGTATTGGTTCTTTGTTGCTTTTCTATGGTTTTTGCAATTGGCATATACACATGAAATTTTGTACCTTTACCAGGCTCGCTGTCAACCATGATCTTCCCTTGCATACCTGTAACAATGCCATGCACCACAGAAAGACCCATACCAGTCCCTTTGCCCCTCTCTTTGGTGGTGAAAAATGGATCAAAGATTTTTTGGGTTAACTCTTTATCCATTCCGTTGCCAGTATCTGTTATGGTCAAGCAGGCATATTTTCCAGATACCATATCTGAACTTACAATATCTGATTCTGAAAGTTCAACCTGTTTTAGGTTGACATTCAGTTCTCCTCCAATTTCTTCCATTGCATGATAGGCATTGGTAGTGAGATTCATGATAATCTGATGGATCTGTGTAGGATCTGCTTTGATGGAGTTGCAGTCAGCCTGGATATCAGATTTTATCTCAATGGTTGTTGGGATTGTTGATCTGATAAGTTTTAATACCTCCTTGATTACAGGCTGTATCTTCATGGGCTTTAATTGGTTACTTTCTTGACGTGAAAATGTAAGGATCTGCCTTACCAGGTCACTAGCACGTATTGCTCCAGCATAGATTTTATCAAGACTAGTTTTGATTGAACTATTTTCATCAACATCTTTCATGAGCATCTGAGTATGCCCCATAATTGGAAACAGAATATTGTTGAAATCATGGGCAATGCCACCTGCAAGCGTACCTATAGCTTCCATTTTTTGAGATTGTGCAACCTGCTCCTGAAGGTTCTTGACCTTTTTCTCTGATATAATTTTTTCAGTTACATCTCTTGCCATGCCACTGATATAAGGTTCTCCATCATCTGGTTTAACCAGGGAACTTTTATATTCAAGATAAATCTTTTCTCCTGTTTTGGTTAGATAACAGCCTTTGCCCTCATGATGTCCTTGTTGTCTAATGACATCCAGATATCTGGTAGTGAGACCAGATTGACGATCTGGTTCCATGAATTCAGCTATTTTTCGACCCAAAAAATCATCTTTATCATAGCCAAAAATTCTATGCGTGGCTGGATTTACTGTAATAAAATGTCCTTGTAAATCCTGTGTATATATAAGATCAGTTATGGAGTTAAAAAGATCTTGAAACTGTTTTTCCGATTCTATCAATGATTTTTTTGTTTTCTTAATTTCAGTGATATCTATGAAGCATTCCAGTAATTTATCTTTCCCTTGTATTTGTATACGTTTAACAGATTTTAGTATTGGGCGGCGGCTGCCATCTGAACAAATCATCTCCCTTTCTGAATTATCTATCTCTTGATTCAAATCGCAGATTGGACACAATCCTTTTTCTGCCGGACATATATAAGAATGACATTGGTGCCCGATAATAGCCTCCTTATGACTGCCATACATCAATGCAGCAGCTTTATTCACATCCTCTATCACACGGGTGCCAGGATCAACAATAATAATACCAGCTGGAAGATTCTCCATCATCATATGTTGTATTAAGATGTTTTCCTGCAGAACTATTGCGGTCAATTTAAGTTTTTTCAGATAAGATCCAATCAAAAATCCAGCAACACTGCCAAAAATCAATGGGATATAGTAGGCTTTTAATACAAATGGGTTATATCCTGCTATAATTTTTTGAACAAATGACATGGCGCATAGAAGTATTGCAGCAAGCAAGGTATAAAATATTACTGTACTATTTAAAATTTTATTCTTTTTTTCAGGTATATGTTCTTTTAAATTAAGCATTTAATGTTCCAAAAATATAAAATAAAAATCAACAATTGTAAGAACACTTCTGTTATCTACAAAATTTTGCCCGGTTATCGTTTTTCAAACTTTAAACTGATTGACTGTTTTGTTTAGTTTTTCAGCCAACTGGCTTAAATCTCCAGCACCAGAGTTAACATCTGTACTATTATTCGATATTTTACTTGATGACTGATTGATACTGATTATATCTTTGGAAATCTGATCTGCTGCACCTGAACTCAATGTAACATTTTCAGTCACTTCCTGGATTCCCTGAGCTGCCTGACTGACATTTTCTGCAATCTCTTTTGTAGTTACAGACTGTTCTTCAACTGCAGCGGCAACAGTATCTATCATAGCTTTCACATCCTCTATGGATACAGATATCTCTTTAATTTCAGAAACTGTTTCACCAGTGGAATGTTGAATACTTTCTATTTTATTTCTAATTTCATATGTTGCTTCTGAAGTCTGCTGAGCAAGACTTTTTATTTCACTTGCAACAACTGCAAAGCCTTTACCGGCTTCACCTGCACGAGCAGCCTCAATGGTGGCATTTAGAGCAAGAAGATTCGTTTGCTCAGAAATATCAGTTATAGTTGCAATAACCTTCCCAATATCTTGTGCTGACTGGCTTAGCTGAGTAATATTACTAGAAGCTTTTTTTGTCCTTTCAACAGCATCATTACTTGTACCACGGGTCTTTTCAGTATTTTGGGCAATTTCATTAATTGTTGCAGTCATCTCTTCTGCTGCAGCTGAAACCATATTAAGATTTGTAGCAGACTGTTCAACTGCTGCTGCAACAGATGACATATTGGAATTCATATCATTGGCAGAGGTAGCAACGGTATCTGAAGAGGCAGACATATCATCTGCCCCCCTGGACAGATCCTTTGAGATGGCAAACAGCTTGCTTGACGAATTATCAATCTCTTTTGAATTGTCTGCAATGCTGATAATTATTTTCTGAAGTTTTTCAACAAAAGTATTAAACCATGTTACAAGTTCCCCTATTTCATCATTGCTTTTTGAGTCAAGTCGTTTTGTCAGGTCTCCTTCACCACTGGCAATCTCTTTTATACCACTGGCAACCAGTTTAATTGGTTTAATTATATTGCCATTGATGAAAAAGAGTAATCCAAGAGCAAGAATGATGAATACAGAATATAAAAAACCAAATATTGTAAAAATAAGCTTTTTTAAAGAATTTATATTTTCCATGACAATATCAGTTTTTATACCAAGGAAATAGAGACCTGCTTTAGATTGGTCAAATCCTTTAAAAGTACCTTTGAGAGCAAGATAGTTGTCGTCAATAATATAGTCCTGTTTAAATAACTGGCTGGAAATTTTTTCCTGTTTTACATAATTAAAAAAATCTTTATCAGTATCTTTTTGGCACAAAATAAAATTTGCAACTTTAGGTTTAGATTTCATGCCCTTTGCAATATTTAAATTTGCATCATCCATAAAGTATAAAAAATCAACATTATATGGTTTTAATGTCCTTTTGATTGAGTTAAGGCCACCTTCAAAATTTACAATACCAATGAATGTATCATCAGTAAAAATTGG
>JAOZRI010000248.1:0-2159 GCA_029940235.1 Desulfobacula sp.
AAAAAATTCTAATTGTGGATGATGATCCTGCAATTTTAAAAGTTCTGACCATGAGGCTTGAGGCAGAAAACTACTCAGTAACGGGTGTAGAGGATGGCGATGAAGCGTTTGATCTCCAGAACAGAGGGTTTTTTGATCTGGCCCTTATTGATTATCAATTAAAAGAGCAAACAGGAATTCAATTGATGGAAAAACTCCATGGAATTGATCCTGATCTGCCTGTCATAGTTCTAACTGCCTACGGAACAATTCAACGGGCAGTGGAAGCCATTCAAAAGGGTGCACACTCCTTTTTGACAAAACCTTTTAAGGATGCTGAGCTTATTCAACAGGTGAGAACCTGCCTTGAAAAGAGAAGCCTGGTCAAAGAAGTCAAGGAACTTCGTGGTATGGTGTCAAAACAATACGGATTTGACAACATCATCGGTAGAGACAGAAAAATGAAGAAAGTCCTTAAACTTGTTGCCCAGGCTGCTGATACTGATTCCAATGTTTTGATCCAGGGTGAAAGCGGTACAGGCAAAGAGCTTATTGCCAAAACCCTGCATGTGGCAAGCTCCCGGCAAAAAGCACCATTTATCGCAGTTAACTGTGGGGCTATCCCTGAAACACTTTTTGAAAGTGAACTTTTTGGCCATAAAAAAGGGGCTTTTACCGGAGCTGTGGGCAACAGGCAGGGACTGTTGGAAAAAGCCCAGGGAGGCACCTTTTTTTTTGATGAAATTTCCGAAATCCCGATTACTGTTCAAGCCAAGCTGCTCAGGGTTATTCAGGAAAATGAATTCTATCCTCTTGGTGGAGGAGAAAAGGTTTTATTAAATGTAAGAATGGTTGCCGCAACCAATACCGATATTGCACAGGAAGTAAAAAAAGGAAATTTCAGAGAAGATCTCTATTATCGAATCCATGTGATTCCCATTAAACTTCCTCCCTTGAGGGAGAGAAAGGAGAGCATTCCTCTTCTGGCCAATCATTTTTTAAATGAATTCAAAACCCGGATGGATAAGCCTGTGAAGAAGTTTTCTGCCGAAGCCATGGAAAAATTACTTCGATTTCCGTGGCCGGGTAATATTAGAGAACTTAAAAATGTTATTGAATACAGTGTTGCCATGTCTGACAGTGATATCATTTCCAATGATTTGATCATTCTTAATGAAGCAGAGCATTCCCTTCATAAAGTAAAATCCTTGAAAGATGCTAAATTGGAGTTTGAAAGAGATTATCTGGTGGAACTGCTTGAACTAACCCAGGGAAATGTATCCAGGGCTGCTAAACTCGCCGGGAAATACAGGGCTGATTTCTATGAGCTGATGAAAAAATGCGGGCTGCAGGCAGACGATTTTAGAAAGCAGGTGTAGGAAATTCCATACAAGATTTTATTTTTTTATAGGTAGATCCAAAAGTTTAAACAAAAAGTTTGCATAAATACTATTTTTGTCATTAGTTATTATCCTAACCCTTATAAATTCATGCTTTTGAGCCTTTACAAATTGTGTAATTTTTTTTTTATGGAGATACCTTTTCCATAAATTTCACAAAATAAGATTAAAAATTTTTCATCTCTCTTTTTTGGTGAAATAAGCGTAGGAAAAACCAGTCACTTATTAAAAGGCAAATGCCCCTTGTTCTCTGCTGTCATCTAAAGAGAGGTAATAGTGTATGGAATTCCATTCATAAATTTATTTTGGATATTAAGTGTGTTTTTAAAAAAAATGATATCATATCAATATGTTATGATTTATATCGCCTTGGCATGATATTTGTTAGTACTCAAGATAGCGCAGTTTGATAATTTGGCTGACAAATAAATTAAAGTGCTCTTTCATGCTGTCGCACATATTAACATAATAAATCAATCAGCTTAACAACAAAAGTAAAATAATATGCATAAAATTTTTTTTAAGAACAATTGTTATAGACTGTTTTTTATAATGTGCTCTTTTACAATGACTTCTTCCTGTTTTGCTGCCGTACTTCACTGGAGCCCGGTTGATTCAACTCAAGAGTGTGTGATTGCAGGTTATAAAGTCCATTATGGAACAATCCAAGGACAATATGATCAAATGGTTGATGTTGGTAATGTAAGCTCATATGACCTGGAGCTTTTAACACTTGTCCCTGCTGCGACATACTATTTTGCAGTGAGTGCATATTCAACA
>JAOZRI010000248.1:2259-4087 GCA_029940235.1 Desulfobacula sp.
TTTAACACTTGTCCCTGCTGCGACATACTATTTTGCAGTGAGTGCATATTCAACATCTGATCAGGATGGACCACTATCTTCTCCCGTTCCTTATAGAGACAGTCCGAATATTGTAGGGTACCCCTTGATTAATTATTCCAGTAACACCATTGATATAACATTTAACGAGCTTAATATGCAGGGAGCTGATGTTAAGGATCACTATGAGTTCAGCCCCACAATTCTTTTTAATGGTGCATTTGAAATTAATCGGTTGGATGAGATTGATCAGCCCAAAACTTACCGGCTTTTCATGGGTTATATCCCGGAGAAAATTATTTTCACAATGACAGTCAGCTCTATTACAGATAATAAGGGCAATCCACTGATATCCAATACTGTTATTTTAAATGATAATGACAATGACAGCATGGCAGATGACTGGGAAGCCTTTTATGGTATCAGCGCTGCTTTTTTTGATCCTGATTCAGATGGGCTGGATAATCAATCAGAGTATACAACCGGTACAAGCCCGGTTGATGATGACAGCGACAATGATGGAATGGATGATGGATGGGAAGTTGATAATGGTTTAAATCCTCTTTTTGATGATGCCAATGGAGATATAGACAATGATGGTATCACAAATATAGATGAGTATAATCAAGGAAGCGGGGTGTCAAACAAGGCCCCTGAGAAACCTGTGCTTATTTTGCCCGGCAATTCTGCTGCTAATATCTCTTTGACACCTGAATGCACTGCAAATGCCTATGTGGATCAGGAAAATGATGTACATTTAAAGACCCAGTGGCAGATCAGTACGGAATCAACATTTACCATAGCTGAAAATATTGTATTTGAACAGGAGACATATGATTCATTAATCAGCTTGACTGTTCCAGAATATATTCTCGATGCCAACACAACCTATTACTGGCGGGTCCGGTTTTTTGATGTTTTAAACAACAGGTCTTTCTGGGCTGATCCATTCTCTTTTACAACCCGGGTAGACAATCCTGAAGATTCTGACAACAATGGTGTTCCTGATATCCAGCAGGTGGAAGATGGCACAATTGACCTTAATGGTGACGGCACTCTTGATGTGCTGTCAAGCACCTATAAAATGGTGAGCACTGGCAGCGCTTCAATAAGCCTTGAAGCATCAAGCTTGGTTACAGCCATTGATAGTTTAAAATCCATTGATTCTAATGATATCTCAGACACTTTTGGTAAACCAGACGATCTGCCCTTTGGACTAATCCAGTTCAAAATAAGTGTTAACAACCCGGGAGATACCGCCCATGTGAATATCTATTTTTCAGAACAGGTGGGAGAAAAATGGTATAAGTATGATCTGATCAACGGGTGGAGAGAATATTCAAAGGATTACCCGTCCAATGTTGTATTCAGCCAGGATGGAAAATCTGTATTACTCCGTCTTGTTGATGGCGGGCCAGGAGACAGTGATGGAGTTGCAAATGGTATTATTGTTGACCCTTCAGGTCCAGGCGCAGTGGGATCCGGTTCTTCAAGCTCTTCAAGTCCCGGAGGAGGCGGTGGAGGAGGAGGTGGCGGAGGTGGTTGTTTCATTGCCACTGCAGCATTTGGGTCACCCTTGGAAAAACATGTTCAGATACTAAAAGATTTTAGAGATCAATATCTTTTACATTCCAGGCCTGGACGTGCCTTTGTTAAAGCATATTATAAATATTCACCACCTATTGCTGATGTGATTGCCCGGCACACTCTGTTGAGAGCTATGGTCAGGATTGGATTGATGCCCCTTATTTTGTTCGGATACCTTATAATCCATGTATCGCTGTTTCATCTAAGCGTAATTTTTCTTTTG
>JAOZRI010000249.1 GCA_029940235.1 Desulfobacula sp.
CAGCATTTTCACCGTTTACGTATATTTTGAATTGACGCCATTTCATGCCCATTAACGTATCACCGGAGAAATATAGCAGCGATTCCCGAGCGGACGTTTCCTTTTTTCCCAGGAAAAAATCCATCTGGTCTTTGCCGTCCATAGCACGGTCATCTGGAATTTCTCCTCCTACTAGATTAGCCAGAGTCGGGAAAAAGTCGTGAATGGCAACAATTTCATTTGTCACTCGACCGGTGGGGATCTTATTTGGCCAGCGCATGATCATTGGGGTTCGAATAGACCCTTCGTGGATGGTGCCAAGATATCCTCGAAAAGGTCCTGAATCACCGACATACGGATATTCGGATCGATCCGGTCCATTATCACTGGCGTAGATAACAATGGTGTTATCAGCTATGCCTGCTTCATCAATCGCAGACAAAACTTGTCCTACCCTATGATCATGTTCCATAACAGCTTCCGCATAGCGGCCGGCCAGGGATTTTCCTACAAAATCGGGATGAGGGATGGAGGGATGATGAACCAGTGACCAGGGAATATAGAGAAAGAATGGCTTTTTCGACTTTGCATGTTTCTTTATGTAGTTAACCGATTTTTCTGCAATAATTCTATCTATATGCGGGCGCATTTTTTCATCATAAATTTTTACCTTTTCAATTTTTTTTCCTTTACGTCCCTTAAAAATATAGGGTGGACGTTTCAATCCAGGTTCGTATTTGTACCTTTTGTATGAATCTTGATACATAGTGACATCTGTACTGAATGGAAATCCCC
The DNA here is from genome assembly GCA_029940235.1 of Desulfobacula sp. Lineage (GTDB taxonomy): Bacteria > Desulfobacterota > Desulfobacteria > Desulfobacterales > Desulfobacteraceae > Desulfobacula. The sequence goes on from JAOZRI010000249.1 coordinate 775, forward strand.
ACCATTCATCAAACCCATGGTTCGTTGGTGCGCGCTCGTCGCTGCTACCAAGGTGCCACTTCCCATAAATGGCTGTGTCATATCCCTCTTCAGACAAGACCTCTGCAATGGTAACTTCCCAGGAAGGTAATCCTCCAGGCAGTCCGGGAACGCCAACAGCTCTCAGTGTTCCGGAACGGACAGCATAACGTCCTGTCATCAAGGCAGAACGAGAAGGAGTACACTCTGTTTCAGTGTTAAAATTAGTGAACCGGGTCCCTTCGGCAGCTAATTTGTCAAGCTGGGGAGTAGGTGCTCCACGAATCAGCCCTCCGCCATAGGAGCCGAGATCTCCATAGCCCAGATTATCACTGAGCATGATTACAATATTGGGCTTTTTCGCTGCAAAAGCTGCCGACATTGGAAATATGATCAATCCAGCGGTAAACAGTAAAACAGCTTGTGTGATCAAGCTCAGAATTCTTTGCATGGGGTCCTCCGTCTGTTTTAAGTGTAAGTGTTGCATAAAAATTTTTAGTAATGTTATGTCTATTTTCTAAATATGGGCAAGTAGCCAATGCCTTTTACTTTTTATGGAGTTCACCATAACAGGCCAAAAATAACACCACCCAAACGGGTGGTGTTTACCGGGTATTGTCTTTTCTTTGTAAGCTATAGAATCCCCAGCTCTTTGGCTTTATTTGCAGCCTGGGTGCGGTTGTGGACTGCTAACTTATCATATATGTGCGCCACATGATATTTTACCGTATTTGTGGAGATAAAAAGTTTGGCTGCAATTTTACGATTAGAAAAACCAGTGGCAATCAGCCGAAGCACTTCCAGTTCGCGAGTTGTTAATGGATCAATGAGAAGAAACTGTATTAAGTCTTCTGTTTCAGGTGAAGGTGGGGAGACATCGTGTTCACTTTTTTCATCTTCCAGTATCTTACCGATAAAATCAATATATCGTCCAAGGGTAATCATTTTTTTCAACGGTCGTATCAACAGGCTTCGATGTTCAATAAATCCCCTGAGTGCACCTTCGGGGGCAGCAAGGTCCAAAGCCTCTTCCAGGTATGTGAAAGCTTTGTCTGCTTCATCCGTCAATTCATAAACCATGGCCATGGTGAGTAATACATCAATCATCAGGCGTTTCAAGTCCCATTGTTGCGTCCCTTTTAATTGCAGTGTCAGAAATTGAATCACATGCCTGGTCAATGTTTTGTCCAGTGTCTGTTTTTTTTGATGGCAGTGTTTAAAGTACAATCCAATAATTATCAGCTGTTCTGTGAGTCGCCAATCATAATCCTGGTAGTATGAAAGTTCATGATTAAAGTAATCGGGTTGAAATTTTATGGCGCTAAGCAGTTCCCGGGAGGCGGCAAGGCTCAATGAATGCTCACCCAATCGTGAAAAAAGAACCCTTTGAATTGTTGCAGCAAGGGAGATCGCTCCTGCATAAAACTCACCGGTTAACTCCAGTTGTGTAATCAATTCTTTGATCTCCCTGGTCTTCTTTCGAAGGGCAAGTCTGACAAATATAAGTCGGATCATCCCATGGATGATCATACCGCTTTCGGTTGAATGCTTTATTGAATTCAGTCCTGAATTTAAGCATTGATCGGCTTTTTCCAACTGATTCCATTCAAGGTACACAGCACCTTGTATGATTTGCAGGGCATCTGAAAACATGTTTCTATGCTTTAAAACCTGTCCGGCAGGTTCCGGTAACTTCATGGTAGCGCGGCAGATTTTAAATGCCTGATGATATTTGCCCCTTTGATATAATATCCATGCTTTTAGATAAGTATTAAACACAAGCAAGTTTGAATATTTCTGGGTTTTAGCAAGGGATATTGCATCATCCAGAGTCGAATAAGCAGCATTCAGGTCAACTGTGCGCAGTTGGATATGGGCTATCAGATATAAAGTACTGCTACTGATGGTATTCCTGCCGTCAGACTGCTTATGGAGAGATTTTTTCAGTTTTTTTATAAAAGCGGAAGATGGTTTGCCACGCTCAAATGAAAAAATTGCTCTCAACAGGATTATCAGATCCTGTATTTGAGCAATCGTATAAGTCCCTGATACATCAGGTTCTGAAACATTTTTACTCCTTTCAGAGAGCAGCTTTTCGGCATGATCCAGACGCTGCTGGAGTAATTTGTCTGATGCTGCCGTTCGATCATTCATGAGTGCCCATGCATGTATGATACTCAATAGGGGGTTCGTAGTAATAGATTGTTCCGGTAGCTTATCCAACCATTTACGAAGGGTGAAACGTTCCCCCTCCTTTAACGCTGTGATTGCATATCGTTCAATCAGGTGTATGACGCGGTCGGTATTTTTGCTGCGAAAAGCATATTCAATTGCTTCGTTCCATAAATGTTTTTTTTCGTACCAAAGACTGGTTCGATGGAATAATTCTGGAACCCGATCCGGAAACTGTTGTTGCAAGAGCTTTCTCAATACGTCACGATATAGATGGTGATAGCGGTACCATTGCTGTTGATCATCGAGTTGGACGATGAAATGATTTTGCGCCACCAATTTCTCCAGTAAGGCTTTGCTATCTGTTCTGTTGGTGATTGAATTGCACAGGGATTCTGATAAAATCTCAAGTACTGAACTTTCCAGTAGAAAATCACGAATTGTTTGAGGCTGCATATAAAAAACCTCTTTTACCATGTAACCCATGATATAGGCATGGTTTCCTGAAAAACCCGATATAAACTCACTGGTATCTTCACAGGTTGCCATATACAGCCCGGCAACATAGACACCGGCAATCCAGCCCTCAGTTCGATCGGCCAACTCGGCAGCATCTGAAGCTGATAAACGCAGCCCCATAATTCGTGTCAAAAAACCATAGACCTCTTCATTTGTAAATCCAAGTTCTTTTTGCCGAATTTCCTGCAATCGGTTCTGGACCCGGAACCGGTCCAGAGGAATCACAGGATCTGTTCTGGTAGAGATGATCACATGCAGACAATCAGGGGCATGATCAATCATAAATGTTAAAAGGCCATGAATGACCGGGTTTTTAATGGAGTGATAATCATCCAGTACAAGGTATATGGGCTGATCAATTTTGGTCATACAATTCAATAGTCCGGCCAGAGAGTTGCTGACGGACACGGATGGGCAGGAAGATAGCGGGTCCTGTATTATTTCGAACGGCTGCAGGCATGGTTTTAATGCTTCTAGTAAATAACTATAAAATTGGTGAGGGTCATCATCGGTTTCATCCAGACTGATCCAGGCCACTTTTTCTTTTTTTATAAATGCCCATTCACTAATTACCGCTGTTTTTCCATAACCTGCCGAGGCTGT
>JAOZRI010000250.1 GCA_029940235.1 Desulfobacula sp.
ACTCTTCCATCTCGTTTTTTTATTTGCTTAAACATCTATCTACCCCTTGAAATCTGATTCAAATTAGCATATATATTTTTAATATTTTATAAGGATATAAAAAATTATTATCACATTGATGAAGGCAGTATTAATCAATATATTGTAGCTTGTCAATGAAAAAAATCAACATATTGTGATTCTTTCACGGTTTAGTGTAAATAAAATGCAATTAGACAAAACGCTTTTTTTTAGAAAACCCATAACACCCTGGTATGATTCTAATCTTGCCTGCGGGATACTTATCACTATTATGATTTTTGTATTTGCCTTTGCCTTTGTCGGCATTATTGTGGGTTCTGACAACCAGAATTTTGTGCAGCATGCATGGTTTCCTGGGCTTCTTGCTTTTTTAAGTATATTTCTTGTAATAAAAATTTTTTTAAGGCTTAGGAAACGATCCCAGGCAGATACTTAATTTGTACAAAAAATTCATAAATCAGCCTTTTGCAGTAAGCAGTCAATAAGATGATATAAAATTTTTGCGGTAACACCCCAGATCAGAACATCTTCAAAAGGATATGTCAGCTGCATGATATTGGGTTTATGGAGATGAAATTCGTTTTTCCTGTGAATCTTAATCAAATATTCCAGTGGGATTTTAAAAATACGTGATATTTCAGCAGGATCATGCTTAATGATATCTTTTTGATTCCATATGCCTGCAAAGGCTTCAATATCCTTGCTGTTAATGGTTTGAAAATGGCCAAGAGAACCTATCATCTCTACATTTTCCCGGATTATTCCCATCTCTTCTGAAAGTTCTCGTAAAGCGGTATCCTCTGTTGAGAGATCACTCTTATCTTTATGTCCGCCGGGAAACGCCATCTGGTTTGCCCATGGATATCCTTTAACATCGGCTTTCTGGATAAATAGCAGCTCAACTGTTTTATTAAGAGCAAACAGTACAATCACACTTGTTGGCTGAAACAGGTCATCAGCTGGAGCTTTGGGGTGGCAGGCAGTTTTAATTGCTTTTTGAATTTTATTGATGCACTGGCTTTTATCCATGTTTTGCAAGGCTTTCCTGATTTTTAATTTTATATTTCTTAGATGTTTTTATATTGCACTATTAAAAAAGAGTCAACCTATCGACATGGGAAAAAGTTCATGCTATATCTTAATATAATATTCTAAGAACAATTAAAAAAGGAGGAGAAAAATGGGTAAAAAAACAATTTTATTGGTTGATGATGAGCCTGATTTAACAATTGTTTTAAAACACAACCTTCAAATGGAAGGCTATGATGTTGAAGTTGCTTATAATGGTGTTGAGGCTATTGAAAAAGTCAAGGCAAAGATTCCTGATGCAATTGTATTAGATGTTATGATGCCGGAAAAAGATGGATTTGAAGTGTGTTCAGAGTTGAAAAATGATGAAAAATATGAAGATATTCCAATTATCATGCTCACTGCTGTTTCAGATCATGTAAGCTCAACACAATATTCCCATGCCCATGGAATGGATATGGAAGCTGATGATTATCTTGCAAAACCAGCATCACCTGAGCAGATAATTGAAAGTTTGAAAAGCCTTTTGGATTAATTTTAAACTATTAATTTATATCAGCAGGTAAAAGCACAGTAAACAGACTGCCTTTACCTGCTTTGCTCTCTACAAGTATATCACCATCCAATTCATTTATAAGGGTTTTGGCAATGGCAAGCCCAAGCCCTGTTCCATTAATGAAACGGGTATTATCATCTTTTATTCTGTAAAATTTATCAAAAATTCTGGAAAGATGCCGCTCTTCAATTCCATATCCATTATCCTTTACCTGTACCCTTACATAATGGTTTTTCGTATCAAGGGTTACCTCTATTTTCCCCTTTTCTGGTGTATATTTTATGGCGTTGGCTATCAAGTTGCCAAAAACACTTTCAAGGGCTATGGGGTCAGCTTCTACTTCAGGAATTGTTTTTTCAGGCAGATTAAACAGAAGGATCTGATCCTTTTTTTGTGCCTCCACATTTAAAAATTCAACAATTTTTTCAATGAAATTATGTAATTGAATTTTTTCTGGTTCATTGCCGGTGCTGCCCGATTCAATCTTTGAAAGGTCAAGCAGATCACCAATAAGTGAAATCAGATTTTTGGTTTTATCCTTTGCCCTGCCAAGGATATATTGATGATCATCAGATTCTTCAGGGATATCACCCTTCATAACCATGGCAAGCTGTTCATGGATAACAGATAAGGGGGAGCGCAGTTCATGGGAAACTTTTGATACAAATTCAGATTTTAATCTGTCAAATACTTTCATGGCTGTGATGTCTGAAAGATTTATAATAGCTCCAAGACAATCACCATCCTCTCCCATAACAGGTTTTCCAAGGGCCTGAATATATCTCTCATCGGACAGGACAAGTTCATGGGATTTGTTGGACGCAGAGCCATTTTTGCCATCGGTTTTACACCCTGAGACAGCTTTGATAAAATCACAAAACTCCTTATCTTCTATGCACTCTTGGATTTTTGTTCCAATACCTTTGTCTGTTGTCAAGCCAAGGTATTTTTTTGCCACAGGATTCATAAGGACAATCTGCTCCAGCATATTTGTTACCAGCACACCATTGGGAAGATTTTCAATAATCGCTCTGGTGCGGCTTTGTTCAGTTTCAAGGTCTGCAAGATTTTTCTGCTGTTCAAGTTTTAAAGCCTGAGCTTCCCGGGTAAGGCGCAGCTTTTCAATTGCTCTTTTGACCACAATTCGTAACTGATCAGGAGAAAAAGGTTTGGATATAAAGTCATAGGCACCTTTTTTCATGGCCTCAATGGCAGTTTCAACAGTGCTGAATCCTGTAATCATTATAACCATTACAGATTTATATTTTTCTGAAATCGTACTTAAAACCTCAAGCCCGCTTATACCCGGCATTTTAATATCACTGAGGACAATATTAATATCCTGGGTTTCAAGGATATCCAACCCCTTTGTTCCGTCAGAAGCAGTTACAACCTCACACTCCATGCGGGAGAGAATTCTTTCACACCCTTCTCTGATATCCTGTTCATCATCAATAACCAGTATGTTAACAGGAGAAGAATGATTATTCATGGATTTCACCTTTTGATTCATCGAACTTTTTGATCATAAGTTCAATAATAAAACTTGTTCCCTGCTCTTTGTTGCTTTGGGCGCTGATCTTGCCCCCATGGTTTTCAACAATTTTATATGCCATACTTAGTCCAAGCCCTGTTCCCTTTCCCTGCTCCTTGGTTGTAAAAAAAGGATCAAAAATTTTGAGCAGCGTATCCTCCGGTATCCCATGCCCTGTATCACTGATTGTAATACATACTCTCTCCTTTGAATCATCAAGGGAGGTGGAAAGAGACAACTCTCCTTTTCCATCCATGGCATCGGCGGCATTAAGGATAATGTTCATAAAAACATGTTTTATCTGCTGAATATCGACGGGTACAGGAGGAAGAGAACTTTGAAAATCTTTTATTATTTCAATATTTTGAAATATGGTCTGATCTTCAATTAAAATCAGAGTGTCCTGTAATAATTGATTAATGTCCTGGAGGTGCATCTCATTGGTGGTTTGTCTTGAAAATTTTAATAACTCCTGGACAATATCAGTACATCTTTTTGCATCACGAATAATACGTTCAAGATCATTTACAGCACCATCAGGTAGAGGGTAGTCTTCCATGAGCAGCTGGCTGAACAGAGTAATTCCGCCAAGGGGGTTGTTTAGCTGGTGGGCAACTCCGGCAGCAAGCTTACCAATAGATGCCATTTTTTCAGCTTGAATCAGTTGTACTCTTGTTTTTTCAAGCTCTTCCTCAATCTCCAGAGTCTCTCTTAAATCATGGAAGAAACCAAGGGTTGCTATCTCTTTATTATCATCATAGACAACTGATGCATTTAAACTTATGGGGATGGTTTCGCCGGTTTTTTTTCTGATATCAACCCTGAAAGATCTGAGAGTCCCTTTTTTGCCGGATTTATCACTTCGGAGCATGCGCATAATTTTTTTTGCATCATTGTCTGGATAAATTGCCTGAATATTGAGTTT
>JAOZRI010000251.1 GCA_029940235.1 Desulfobacula sp.
GATAACTGATAACTTTGTCTTGTTTTTTTGATAGAAACTAAGGAGTAAGGTACTAACATACCTTTGGGATTAAAGTGAGACCTTTGAATAGTGTTATTCTATGAATCTGTCACTTTAGTTCCGCCATAGGCGAGAAACGAGAGTGCTGCTGTCCTGAACAGTGATTTAACTATTTCAAGGATATCTGTATCTATAAAAGTATCAAAGATGACCACATAATCGGCAATAAATAAGAGACACACCGTTACAAGGATTAAGTTGATCACTTTCCCTACTTTTCCACCTGCATATTTGATTCTGGCCTTATTAAAAACAAATATAATAATAAGATATATTACCAGAGTGAAAATCAGAATGATTGTTTGTGCTGTCATTTAAGTCTCCTCGGAATTAAGTTCTTTTAAAAAAAATAGTATATTATCTGTTACTGTCTTGTTACTGATATCTGGTTGTTTTATCACTCCAAGATATGAATTTCCGGTTTGAAAGATAAAAAAATGTTTTTGATTTGCTCTTGGAAAAATAACATATTCCATATCTGGTTGAACAATGGTAAATGCATTGTTTGCACAGGATAAAACCATACGCCCGGTCTTTTCTGGATTTTCTATATTACTGGCTGCAATGTCGCCGTTTTGATCCAGAAGGATATATAATTTTATACCTTTTATATCACACAATTCCAAAATCTTTTTAGAATATGTCTGGTTTTCAAGTCTGATATGGAAACAATTGTGGTAACTGCATGCACTGCACTGGAACACAGCTTTTCCATCCTGTACCTGTATTGAATCTAAAATATTTTTTTGACCGCAATCTTCACAAAATTGTATCATTTTATTTATTTATTTTATTTATTGTTTGGGGACTTAAAATTTGGATTGATATTTTTTATGATTTAAAACTTTTTTTAATTTTATTCCAAATGCCCGGGGTTCCAGCCTGTGGTCCTGATGCAGTTTCATCTTCAACGTTTTCATCTGTCCGATCATTTTTCTCTTCTGATGTACTGTTCTGGTTTTGCATAAGCTTGATATTTGTATTAATAATTTGAAGAAGAGCTGTTTTTTCAGGGTCATCTACCCACTCTTCTTTGAGATGCTCCATGCCCTGGATTATTGTGAACAGTGATGATTCATCTTGGAGCCAGTCAGCATTTTTCAGGAGAGTTTGTAGATTAATAATTATTTTAAGATTATCATCATACTGTTTTGCAATCTCTTCAAAGGATTCATCATTGTTATCAAATGGAACAACAACCTCTTCTGCATCATCTGGCCTGGCTGTATCTATTTCAACAGCCTGTGCAATCTCTTGAACCATATTATCTGTTTTATCAAGAGTATCGGGCTCAACATGGTTTTTTTCCTGAACAGCAGTATCGGTTGGCAGATCTAAATTAAAAAATGCATCCAGCCTGTCCTGGATTTCAGGAATAGGATCATTTGTTTTAGTCTGGGGTGTAAATTTTTTAATACCTTCAGATTTAAGATCTTCGTTCTTATCAAGCATATCCATTGCCTGATCAGGGTTTTCACCATGGACATTAAGAAGGTGAATGGCATCTAATAATTCATCGGCGGGTGACTCTTTTGCATTGAATAGATCATCCATGATATTTTCTGAATCTGCTGTGGATGATTCCATTGTATCAGAGGTAATTTGAGCCACGGGTACTGGTGCCTCATCTGTGTTAGAGAGTGTGGTTAAAGAGGCATCATCATCAGCTTGAGCCATATCTTTCTGCTTGAATTGGGAAAGGGCTGGTGTGAAAGATTCGTCCTCGGATGTATCATCAATGGTTTGATCAATGGTCTTATCCGGGGCTTTATCCTGGATCTTATCTGGCTTTTTTCCAAGGGCAATTTTATTTTTAAAATCTTGAAATCTTTTGATATCTGTTTCAAGAAGCTCTCTTTTCTCTTTGTAGGGCATGCCAGGTGTCTGAATCATGAGTTCAAAATTTTTAAACACAGAGTGTAGAAAAGAGATGGAGTCAGTGTGGGCATTTGCCTTTTGTGTTCCAATATAGCGAGCTGTGCTGTGAATTATTTTGAGAAAAGCATAATGGATTTTATAATATTTAAGCCTGGATAACAGCGCAGTGATAACTGTTTCAAAATTTTCAAGTGTTGTATCTGATATCTCCCAGTCAATGGCAAGAATCACAGCTTTGAGTTCATTTATATCAATGTCACTTATTTTAGGAATGGAGGAAATCTTATTTTTCAGGGATTTGAATTTAAGCATGTTTTCAGATAAAATTTTCCGGTTTTCATTTTCTGTAATGTCAGGGCTGTCCAGAAGTTTTGCAAGGCCTGCAACAATGGAATTTAAGACCGGGATTGTATCTGCCTGAACACTGTTTCTCTTTGAGTCAATATATTTTGCCAGTGCTCCCAGCATTTTTAAAAAATATAATACAGTCTGGTTTGTTTTATGGTCAGGTTCAAGTTCAAAGAGTTCATTGTGCAGATCTTTTATATTATCATCTGTAATATCAAGATTGATGGATTCAATTATTTTGATAAGCTTGTCTATGGAATTCAAAAAAACCTCCTTAAAGATCTGGTTCCTAAAAAATTTGATCCTGGATGGATGCCAATGTCATTGATATAATTTTTTTAAGGGTCAAGATTACATTCCCGCCTTTAAGGGCACTTGCTTCAAAGGCAGGCGCCTTGATAAGAGAGTTTAAATCTTTTTGCATGATTTTGGATGGTATAATGGGGATATCACTGTTTTTAAGATCTATTTTATTGTATTGCATGACAAAGGGTATTTTAAACAGATCAAGGTTATATGTCTTAAGGTTCTCATATAATTGATTTAATGACTCTATGTTTTTTTTGCGTTGCTCCTTTTGTACATCTGCAACAAAGACAACACCGTCAACTCCCCGCAATACAAGTTTTCTTGTGGCATTATACTTTACCTGACCCGGAACTGTATATAATTGTATGGTAACATCAAAGCCTTTAATCTGGCCCACATCAAAGGGTAAAAAATCAAAAAACAGTGTTCTGTCATCCTGGGTCTTCAGACTGACCATTTCAGTTTTGATCTGTTTTCTATAGGTCTTGTTAATATATTCAAGATTGGTGGTTTTGCCACCTCGTCCAGGACCATAATAGACAATTTTGATTTGAACTTCTCTGTTTTTTATGTTGATAAGTGCCAAATTTACTTTTCCTTAAAAACAATCACAAATTTACTTGCAGGCATGATTACTCGTTACTTAGAATCTCATTGATCTGTTCTATGGCTTCACCTGCTTTTAATCTTACCAGTCCCAATGAAATATCTTTGTTAAACATGGTAATTAAAAGAGTGTCATCACTGGCTTTGCTAAAATGAATACTTGATTTCTCGCCCTTATGAAACAGTAATGAAAATTCAGATTCTCCCACTAGTTTTGCCATGGCATCAACCGCAGCAAAATTACCTGCTGCAAGAGCAGCAAAGGCAATGGAGTCAAGTCTGTTTTTTCCATTATCATGCTTTGCAATGGTGTTGCCTGCCATATCCATAAATATAACATGATCTATGCCAGCCTCCATGAGGTTGGTATGAATTACACTGTCAATGGCTTTTAATTGATTTTCGGTGAACATTTTTTCACATTAACTCAAATTAGAAAATTGTGCAATAATTTAAAGATTTATTTTTTATCTTAATAAAATAAAAATAGCGGATTGACAAAACAAAATTTCTTGACACTTTTTGCCCATGGTGCTAAAAGACGCATGGTTAAAACAACGATCGGGGCGTAGCGCAGTCTGGTAGCGCACTTGTCTGGGGGACAAGTGGTCGCTGGTTCAAATCCAGCCGTCCCGACCACTATAATAATAGAAATTCCAAAATATTTTGGAATCTTTTGACAATATATTGAGTACTACCTGTCTGGAAAAACTGGTGGTTTTCGGTCAAGTACTACGTAGGAGTTTTAAATGCGTGAATTTGCAAATAATTTTCTGGGAAAAGCGCCCGACTGGTATAAAAAAACTTTAATAGCTTTTCTGATTTTAAATCCCATTCTCATGT
>JAOZRI010000252.1 GCA_029940235.1 Desulfobacula sp.
GAGATAGGAGAGCTGTCTGTATGCCCTTTTATTTTGACATGGTATGCAAGTTTGGAGAGAACAGCAGCAACTTTTTTTAAGATATCCCTGCCTTTTGCAGAGAGATTTGTGCCACCCTGTGAAAATATTAAAAGGTCAGACATGGTGATAACCACACCATCTTCAGTTTTTGTTACACTCACTTCTCCGCCAAGCTTGTTAAATAATACAAGCTCCCGAACTTCAGATACAATATCTTCCAACTCTTTTTCTATCATGGCACCGAGTTCATCAATCTGCTGATTATCCGTTTGGGGCTCTGATGGAACAGCATGCATTGTAAGTCCCTCTCTTGTACCGGATTCCGGTACTGCCTGGGCTCCAAGTGCTGTTCTTAAAGATTGAACAAGTTCTTTATAGGTCTCCTGCTGCGTGGTACTCATGGCAAAAAGAAGAACAAAAAAGCACATTAAAAGTGTTACAAGATCTGCAAAGGTTGCCATCCAGGCTGGTGCACCTGTGGGAGGGCATTTAACATCTTGGGCTGGCGGAGCTGGTAGCCCTGCCTCATCTTCTTGAACTGCTTCTTCAGCCATTTTTTATTCTCTTTTTATTTATCTTTACCTTCTTTTTTCTCACCCATATAAATATTGAGTTTATCTTCCATAAGTTTAGGGTGCTCTCCCTCTCTTATGGAGATAATGCCTTCAAAAATTATATTCATATTGGTTATCTCCTCTTCATTCCTACCACTGAGTTTATCTGACATGGGAATAAAAAACAGATTGGCAAGGACAGCACCATAAAATGTTGTGATCATGGCAACAGCCATTTTAGGACCAATGGATGACGGATCATCTAAGTTTGCAAGCATCTGCACAAGTCCTATCAATGTCCCTATCATTCCAAATGCCGGGGCATAGGCACCCATACTGGACAACATATCTGCACCTGTATCAAGAGCTTTTTTAGTTAATTCCATCTTTTTTTGCATTATTGCAGCAATATCTGCTGTTTTCACTCCATCAACAGTCATCTGTAAAGCCTGGGCAAGATAAGGGTCACTTGTGCTGGCAATATCTCCTTCAATGGAAAGAAGCCCTCCTTTTCTTGCTTTATTAGATATTTCCACAAGGTTACTGATAATGGTTTCGGCAGGTTCAAGTTTAAAAATAAAAATTTTCATTGCTGCCTTAAATACACCGAGAAAATCTGCAAGGGGGTAGCCAATCATTGTGGCAGCCACTGTTCCACCAACAACAATTACGATTGAAGGAATGTTGATAAATGCCACGATACTGCCACCAAGCAGTATTGTTCCAATAACAAACCCAATACCAGAAACAACACCAATAATCGAAGATATATCCATATTCTTACGCCCTTATATAAACGATTTCATTAACAGGATATTCCCTGTTATATTTTTTGATCTTATCAATAGCTTCCTCTGTAAGTAAAGTGTTTACAGAAAAAAGTTTGGTTCCTGTATTTGTAAAAAGTGCAGTTCCCAAGGTCATGCCGGATTCAAGTTGATGAACTCCTACACCTCTGACTTTGTATGCATCAGAGCCCATATGAAGAACTGCATATTTTTCAAGCAGGGCCACAATATTTGGATCAAGCCTTGCTCCGGAAAATTTTTCCAATTGCGCTAAAAAAAACTCCAGAGATGAAGTATCAATCTCATCGGCCAGAGTATCAAAAACATCAGCTCCGGCAAGAACCCTTGATAACAGAGGGATATGTCTTCGTTTCAAACCTTGGGGAGTGCCTGTCCCATCTGAGTTTTCATTTAAACTGCGAATAATTTTTGCACAATTTTCAAATCCAGAGCAGTGTGCAAGAAGATCAGCCCCCTTGACCGGATATTGAATAAAAAAATCTTTTTCATAATCAGAAAGCATCTCTTCAGACTTTTGCAATATATTTTCCGGGACAAATAAAAGCCCGGCTTCGTGCAACATAGCAGCTTTTTTTAAATCTTCCAACTTTTTTTCATCAAATTCAAGCCTGGTTGCAACAAAATTGGCAATATGCGCAACCCGTTCACCATGACCTCTATTTTTTTCAACCCTTGTGGTTATTAAATTGGAAATAATTTTAGCAAAACCATTAATATTGCCCAAAAGACTATTTTTTACTGCTTTTATCTCTTTTTTTATCCGCTTTCGCTCACGCGTCATCTGATTAAGTTGTTTAAAGGCATTATTCAGTGTAGTGCGATCTTCAAAAAGTTGATTTTTTGTCTCTTTTAATTCTGCCTTAAATTTATCAAGATATTCAAAGGATTTTTTCAGTTTATTTTTTTGATCAGCAAGCTCATGACTACAGGATTTAAATTGCTGATCTTTTTTTTGCTCACTCTGAGTAATCATTCATCCACCATTCATCCCAGTCAGTCTCCATTATGCTTTGAGCAATCTTCCTGCCAGTATCGGTTTTAAGCCTGTTAAGAACATGGGTCAACCATTTTTCAGGACCCTTTGCGCCAGTATCTTCAAGTTTTTTTAATTCAAGAATAAAAGATATTTGATCCGCATCTTGAGCTAGTCTGGCTTCCATGGTTTCTCCTGAATTAAACTCCTCTAAAAGATTTTTAATATCATTACCAAAGCTCACAGACTTTATCAAATGGGAAATCGCTTTTGCCTCATCTATGTTTGAATAATTTTTTTGTACATAATTAAAATCTCCTGTTCTTGCTTCGGCAATATCATGTACTAAAGCCATGGTCACAAGTTTTTCACAATCTATTGATTGATCTAATTTGGCCATGGCAAAGCAGATAAAAGCAGTCATAAAGCTGTGTTCAGCAATACTCTCTTTGCCTGATCCAAGAAAAGCATAACCGGATCTGGTAATATCTTTTAAGATTCTTACTTCAAATAAAAGATTTGCAATCTGTTTCATTTTTATTCAAACCTATGATAATCACAACATTTAACAACATTTCTTGACTTTTTATAAAACACTGAGTTAAATAAAGTCAAGAAATCAAGATTAAACAAAAGCAAATCAGGAGGAAATATGCTCAACAATAAAATAAAAATTGCAGTATCTGCCCTGATCTTTTTGGGGTTTGCGTTTTGTTCTACAGGATTTGCCCAGGAAAAAATTATCAAAAAAGATGACGTAGAGTTTGTCCCAGGCCAGGATTCAGGCTTTTTCTATACAATTAAAAAAGGGGATACTTTGTGGGATTTATCCCAGAAATTTTACAATTCCCAATGGGACTGGCCAGGACTATGGGAAATGAATGATGATATAAAAAATCCCCACTGGATATATCCTGGAAAAAAAATCAGAGTTTTTTTAAAGGGAAAATCTGCACTTAAACCAATAATTGTAAAAGTAAAAAAACTTAAAAAAACTAAAAGCCCTGTTAAAATTAAAACATCTTTTTCCTATGCCCAGATGGATCATGCAGGATTCATCACAAGAACAACTCAAACATCCCTTGGATCTGTAATTAAGGAAAAAGAAAACAACATAATGATGTCAGCCAATGATATTATCTATATAAAACCATCTAATACAGGCACACTTATTCCAGGAAAAACATATCAAATTTTCACCACTGAACCTGTTATGGCACAAACCAATAATCAAACATTTACAGGAATAAAGCACCTTATAAAGGCAGAGATTAAAATCATTGACCATAAAACAACCTATGCTACTGCATTGATCACTAAAGGTTACAGAGCGGTAAGAAAAGGGGATATGGTTATGGAGTACTATGAGCGTGATTCCATTTTAACGGTTGATGATAATCCTGATCCCATTGATGCATCAATTATCAGCTCTGAAAATAACAACATGATGATAAATGATTATACCATTGCATTTATTGATATTGGAAAAGATCATGTTCAAGCAGGGCAGATATACTCCATTTTAAGAAAAAATGAGATTGTGGATAACACTCACACTACATGGCCAGCGAAAAAAAATAAAAATTTAATAGAACTTGATAATCTGGAATCAGGAAAATTGATTGTACTTCATACTGAAGATATTTCATCAACTGTTATGATTGTATCTTCAAAGTATGCAATTCA
>JAOZRI010000607.1 GCA_029940235.1 Desulfobacula sp.
TGTATTTCAAAAAAATCAAAGACTTTGGCGATGGTGTTGTCCGCCCTTCTATTATTGAGACAGACAGCCCATTATATAAAGGATATAAATCATATATTGTATTTGCCAAGGTCAAAACAAGAGAGCTTGCCAGTGAAATCTTCAGTTTAAACTATATGCATAAAATTGATGATTTACGCTGATAATGAGATATTTGCTTATTACTCTATTCATCTGGTTTATGGTATTATCTTCCTGTAATACTGCATTATCAAAAGACACAAAGAACAGTTTAGATGACCTTGACCTTGAATTTACAATTCAGGACATTGAAAAACCGCCATATTCTCTCAATGCCGATATTAAACTCAAAGAGACACTAAGAATTCTTAACCAGGATGCACTCTTATTCAAACAAAAATATTTGGATGAAAAGAGTGAGAATACATTCTGGCAGACTGATATTGATTTGACAATTGAAGGTGAATATCAGCTGGGCATCATTAAATTTTATGGTCGTTTAAATGGCCTTTTCTACTATAATGATATTGAAAACCTTGAGTTTGAAGACCAGGTGGAAGAGGCGTATTTATCTCTCCAGCCTTCCTACTCTTTTTCCATGGATGCAGGGAAAAAAGTGCATAAATGGGGCAAGGGGTATGCATTCAGCCCTACAGCTTTTTTTAGCAGACCCAAAGATATTGATGATCCCGATGCAAGTTTGGAAGGGTATTACTCTTTAAGCGCAGATTTTATCAAAAGTAGTGAAGGCATTATCAAAACAGTTGCCTTCACACCTGTTTTAATGCCGGTCAGCAAAAACATTAACGATGAGCTTGGTTTAAAAGAGGAACTTATCTGGGGAGGCAAATTATATCTATTTGCATTTAATACAGATGTGGATTTCATGTTTTTGATCTCGGACAACATGGATGATCACTTTGGAATTGATTTTTCCAAAAGCCTTACTACATCCTTTGAAATTCATGGGGATGCAGCACTTATAAAAAACTATAATCAATACACCATTGATCAAAACGGGAATATTGATGCAAGGGAATACACAGCTTTTAATTTTTTACTGGGTATTCGGTATCTTTCAAATATGGATACAACTTATATATTGGAATACTTTCACAATGATCAGGGGTATTCGTCCAGAGA
>JAOZRI010000608.1 GCA_029940235.1 Desulfobacula sp.
ATCCCATGGGGCCTCTTGCCCTTGCAGATCTCATAGGTCTTGATACCTGTCTTGCCATCATGGAAACACTCTATGATGGCTTTAAAGATCCTAAATACAGAGCCTGTCCTCTTTTAAGAAAATATGTTGAGGTTGGATGGCTTGGAAGAAAAACAGGGAAAGGTTTTTACGACTATTAATTGTGTTAGTTCATAAATAACAGCCGTGGGCGGCATGATGTAAGTCCTGCCGCCCACAGCTTCTTAAATTATAATTACATAGCTGAAAATATTCATCACAAGCTTAATACATAAGCTGGGGTAAGAACAGTATAATTTTCGGAAAAGCTATCAAAATCAATACTCCAAGAATCACAGCAAGAAGAAATGGAAAGATCCCCTTGAATATTTTTTCCAACGGGATTTCCTGTTCCAGCACATTTTTTGCCACCCCGTAAACCACATAGACGTTGATACCAACAGGTGGTGTTATAACACCCATCTCTGTTACCATAACTATAATAATACCAAACCAGATGGGATCATATCCAAGTTCCATGACCACAGGAAAGAAAATCGGGACGGTCAGTGTTACAAATGCAAGGGCATCCATAAAACATCCACCGATAAAATAGATCATGATGATTACGCCCATGACAAGGAAAGGTGACATCTGAAGTTCACTGACCCAGCCTGCAATTTCAAAAGGAATTCTTGTGACCGCAAGAAATTTTCCAAAGATGACTGCCCCTGCAATTAGCATGAGAACCATGCAAGAGGTTCTTAATGTTTCCATTAAAGATTTTACAAAGCCTTCCCAGGTAATCTGTTTTCGCACTATTGCAATGATAAGAACTCCAAATGCACCAATTGCAGCAGCTTCTGTGGGAGTGAAAAGACCTATGAAAATACCGCCAATAACAAGAATAAACACAGCAAGGGTTTCCCCTAGCCCGAGCAATGCTTTAAATCTTTGGGTCCAGGTAAATTTTTCTCCGCAGGGGCCCTGCTCCGGGTTTATGCGGCATTTAATATAGATAGAGATAATAAAAAGAAGGGTGATAAGAAGAGCAGGAAAAATACCGGCAACAAAGAGTTGACCAATAGATTGCTCTGTTAAAATACCATAAATAATTAAAACAACACTTGGGGGCATTATCATAC
>JAOZRI010000609.1 GCA_029940235.1 Desulfobacula sp.
TAGGGCCTTTAAATGTTTTCTCATTAAATTCTTTTGCACCAAGACCATTGGGGAACTCAACTATATCAATTTGAACGCTATTAAAATACTTTTCCGGCTCTTCGGCAAACATTAACAGCCCCACATTTTTCGGAAACAGATGCTCTTTAGCGCCCTGAGAGAGATTCATTGCATCCGCTAACTGCTCAACACTCATTTTTGCACTTTCATTATAAAGCCTGCTTTTTGTCTGGGAAAGATGTTCCCGCATGAGAGCAAAATTCAAATCATCAATTCTGGCGCTGCTGTTTACCCTGTCATCAAACGGAATTTTCGCAGTAAGCTGAATCAACTCTTCCTCTTGTTCTCTGTTTGGCACAATACTGCTGGAAAACTGTCTTATTCTAAAGTTATATGTCTTATGCCTGCTTGTTACATCATCTGGTACTTTATAAGGCCTGTTGGTTCCTGCCGGCACCCAAATTACCAAAATCTTTTTATTATCAATCTCTTCGAGAGACAGTCGTGGGAAAAATGATGGCTGAATGAGATTACAATAGCTGATAAGCTCTTTTTGAACCTGTTCAAAATAATCAGTATTAAAACCTTTTACCGGACGAACAGCTTTGCCATTTTTCTCTTCAACTCCGATGATAATATAACCGCTGTCCTCATTTCCAAAATCATTGGCAAAAGCACAGATTGTCCGCATGGTAGAAACAGGATTCCAGCCTTGTTTAAACTCCATGCGGGCCCCTTCTACAAAGCGCCCGGATAATAAATTTTCTATGCTTACTAATATGCTCATTTTTCACTTAATGGTTCAATGCTCTGGCTTTAAGTGCAAGGTCTCTTACCTTTAATATGTCCTCATCACTGAATACACCGTTAACACCGGAAATAGCGGCAAGTTTCATCCCATGTTTAAGCCCGAGTTTGTAAATTGTACGCACCTTTTCCCACTCAATTTCTCTGCCGATTGTAAAGACTTCATACCGACCTTCAAGGGCAAGCACAATGGTTTCTGCAAGACAGGCATAGGCGACCTTGTCAGGCAGGCCTATATTTTTCATTTCAGGATTTCCCGGAAGCTCAATTTCTCCTGATTCAATAACCAGCACATCATGTCGTTTTGCAACATCTTCGGCAGACAGATCAA
>JAOZRI010000610.1 GCA_029940235.1 Desulfobacula sp.
GCTTCTCCGGCAGAGAAAAGTCCTTTAAGCGTCGGGCTTTCGCCGGTGGCTTTTGTTCTTATGCCTCCCATGGAATAGTGCTGGGTGGGGCGCACTGGAATATACTCTTCAACAGGGTCAATACCAAGAAAATACTCACAGATTTCTTTTACTTCCCTTAAATTCTTTTCAATATGCTTGCGTCCAAGCAGTGTTATATCAAGCCAGAGGTGATCACCATAGCGTGAGGGGACTCCCTTGCCTTTTCTCATATGTTCGGTCATTCTTCGAGAAACAACATCTCTTGATGCCAGCTCTTTTTTGCCCGGCTCATAATCTGGCATGAATCTGTACCCATCCTTATCAAGAAGAAGTCCTCCGTCTCCACGGCATCCTTCTGTAGTAAGAATACCAACAGGTACAATGGCTGTGGGATGGAACTGGACAGCTTCCATATTGCCAAGAGTTGCAATACCGGTTTCAAGGGCTATGGCAGTTCCTATGCCTT
Organism: Desulfobacula sp.; assembly: GCA_029940235.1. Classification (GTDB taxonomy): domain Bacteria; phylum Desulfobacterota; class Desulfobacteria; order Desulfobacterales; family Desulfobacteraceae; genus Desulfobacula. The sequence continues at coordinate 488 of JAOZRI010000610.1, forward strand.
CAGAAATAACAGCGTTGGTGGATATGGAATAAAGTCTTCCATATCCTCCTGTGGCGATTGTGGTGGCTTTTGCTACATAGGCAATGAGCTCTCCTGTAATAAGGTCTCTTACCACAGCACCATGGCAAACTCCATCTTCATGGATCAAAGCAATGGCCTCTTTTCTTTCATGAACCGGGATGCCCATCTGAATTGCTTTGTTATCCATGGCATAGAGCATGGTATGACCTGCGCCGTCGGAAGTGTAACAGGTTCTCCATTTTTTTGTACCGCCAAAATCACGGGCTGTAATAAGACCGTGTGCTTCATCTTTTTCAGTAATGGTTACCTTTTCTCCATTAATAACAACTTCACGATCTCCGCGCCTGACCCTTGACCATGGCACGCCCCAGGCAGATAACTGACGAATGGCTTTTGGAGAAGTATTAACAAACATTCTTGCAACATCCTGATCACAACCCCAATCGCTTCCCTTTACTGTATCTGCAAAGTGGATCTCTTCATCATCCCCATCTCCTTTAATGGTTGCACCAAGGCTTGCCTGCATTCCTCCCTGGGCAGCAGCAGAGTGAGATCTTTTGGCAGGAACAAGAGAGAGGACAATGGTGTCAAAACCTCTCTGCATTGATGCAATGGCAACTCTAAG